>DATHJP010000336.1:0-2163 GCA_035489695.1 Terriglobales bacterium | reverse complement strand
ATTTCTGCTGCATTCTGTCACCAAGAAAGGATCTGGTGGGTTATGTGACACAACGTGGAAAGTGGAAGAAACTTACGATTTTGAGGACTTCAAGGGAGGCCCTTCCAACTGGAAGCTTGTTTCAAAATGGTCAGAGTTTCCGTTTCGTGGGCACCGCGTGAGAGTTTACGATGGCCTCTCACGGTATTTGGTGCATCTGGGAATGGCCAAAGAGTTTGATTATTATGCAACATGGATGGAGCACTGGAAGTATTAAACTTGGCATGCCGCCTAAACCTATAGTCGAGTAGGTCTCCGCGCGTGAGGTGTGAGGCGTGGGCGCGCGAAGAAGATGTGAACGCGGAGACTTACGCGACTGTTGGACGAAGCCGTTCCGCGGTGTTCTTTCAGCTATGGGAAAAGTAGCGAGGTTGCTCCAGTCCACGGCAAGGCCGCCAGTAAGCCCAGGCCGCTGCTGCCCCTCAGCCCTGTCGCGGACCACACGCTTACGGAGGCTGTCCTGCGACCACACACGACTGAGGGCAGCCAGATTTGGGTATCCAGCATGACCGCAGGCGGTCGCCAGCCGGCACAAGACAGCAGCTTGCGCGGCCCAGCCGGAAGCAATGATTTTTCCGTGAGCGTAATGACGGCGAAGACGGCGGAGTTGGCGGGCCTGTTCATGAACTGCCCAAAATCACCGGCCTGAGGCGCAAGCTGTGCCGCAAGCCGCAGGTGTCGAACCAGCCAACCAACCGCCGGCCGCTGCCGCACATCACGCGCCCGGGTTTGGGCGGTTCGTGCAAGCGAGGTGAAGCGAAACGTCCGCCTTCACTCCGGCCCCATTGACGTTGATTTAGGCGCGGTGCGACTGAGGAGGAGCGCGGACTTTAGTCCGCCGCCTGCGGTTTCGCCGGGCCGGCAGGGAAGCGGACTGAAGTCCGCGCTCCTTAACTCAATGGCAGTGCACCCCGGCCTTCTCCCACAGGAGAGGGAGAAAAATGCGCCGTGATGAGGCGAGCTCGGGCCACGGTTTTTCCACGCTGTCGGGGATCCTGAACCTGGCGCGTTGAGCAACGAAGCGGCGCGCCTTCTCCACTGTCGAGTCCAGCCGGTGCCGCCGGCTATTGGCGAGGGACTGTGAATGCCGAAGGACGAATGTCGAATGCCGAAAGAATGACAACGCGGCTGAGGATTGTTGTTGCCAACCGCGCACGGGGATGAGTTAAATCTCCAGACCCATTACAGCGATGGCAACTCGAAGCCAGATTGCGTCCGCCAAGGTCATTAGCGGCCTGATGCTCGCGATATGGGTCGACAGCGCCCTCGCTCTGGATCCGACGAAGGCGATCACTCAATACCACCTGGATATCTGGACGGAACGCGAAGGTCTTCCTCAAGGTTCGGTTCAGGCGATTACCCAGACGCACGACGGCTATCTCTGGATCGGAACCCGCGATGGCTTGTCCCGTTTCGATGGAGTCACCTTTACGACCTTTCGAGCCGAGACAACCGCTGGCCTCCTGGCAAACGACATCCGGGCGCTGTGCGAGGACAGCGCAAAGCAACTCTGGATTGGCACCTTCAACGGCGGACTGAGCTGCTACTCCGATGGGAGATTCAAATCATACACCACCAAAGACGGCCTCCCCAGCGTCGGAGTGCTGGATATTTTTCAGGATCGCAACGGTAAAGTTTGGTTCGGAACCTGGAATGGTCTGGCGCATCGGGAGGCCGGAAGGTTCATCACCTATGGAACAGGTGAAGGCCTTGTGGGCGGCGACGTCCGGTCAATTTGCGAGGATTCACGCGGGCAGCTATTGGTGGCCACTGGCGACGCATTGAATCGGCTGGCAGGGGATCGTTTTGAGCCGGCGATCAAGGCTGCCAGATTGCCGGAAAGCCCTCTCAGAAAAGTTCACACAGGAGGTGACGGAACGCTGTGGATTGCGACGATCGGCGAAGGGTTGTTCTCTCTCCGGGATGACAGAGGGAAAGTTTACACCAAACGAGAAGGTCTGCCGGACAACAAGGTTGAGACCGTGCTCCAGGACCGCAACGGCAACACCTGGATTGGAACCTGGAGTGGCTTGTGCCGCCTGCAAAACCAAAGCTTTGCCACTCTGTGCAGGCAGGACGGGCTTCCCCACGATTACATACAGGCTCTCCACGAGGATTGGGAAG
>DATHJP010000335.1:0-2755 GCA_035489695.1 Terriglobales bacterium | reverse complement strand
CCGTCCACATGCTGACGAAAGTGATGGCCAAGGCTCTGGCGCCGGAGATCTCGGCAAACTGCGTTGCTCCCGGAATGATCGATCTGGGAGAGAAATCCGCCTCAGCATTCATGAAACGCATGGCTACTGAAACACCGATGCGGCGCAATGGGAAAAGCGACGACGTTGCGCAGGCAGTCCTTTTTTTTGCCACCGCTCCACAATTCATCACAGGACAGATTCTGGCTGTAGATGGCGGCCTGGGCCTGTAGACGGACTATTTTTCCGCGGTCGATGGACTGATCATCGTCTTGACTTCTGAAATGCGATTTGCCGGGAAGCCGCCCTGCTTGGCATGCTCCTTGATCATTTCCTGATTCGGAGCCGTGTACACACAATAGATCTTGTCTCCCGTGACATAACTATGAAGCCACTGAATCTGCGATCCCAGTCCCTTGAGGATGCCACAAGATTTTTGCGAGATTCCTTGCAATTGATCGGGAGTGAGTTGCCCAGCACCGGGAATGTCACGCTCGATCACGTATTTCGGCATTGTTTCCTCCATAATTCGGGCTGAAGGCGTAACGACCCGCAATTCGCCCGGCGGAAATTTGATAGCGGCTAATTCTAGACCATCCGGCTGTTCTTTTGAACTGGCCCGAAGTGAACTGGCCCAAAGATAGGCGCCTGGGCGACCGTGGAAGAGCGGCCCTTTCAGGGCCGCGTTACGAATAAAGCGAAGATGGGCTTTTAGCCCCTGTGTTCCGCTCGGGGTCGCACTGGGGCCTAAAGCCCATATCAAGGGCCGTCCGACGCGGCGCTGAAGCGCCGCTCTTCCACGATGACCCAAACAGTCGATTCCACGACGGCGTAACGCTCACGTTCCGGGCGGGATGTAAAACAAATAACACCCCACGCAATCGGCACCGTTTGTCAGGTCTCGATCTTTGCTGTATCGTTGCGACCTTCGCTGGTTCGACAGGACCGCGACTTTCTGCGGAATTCATGAAGCCAGTTTTCCTCACCCTCTTGTTATTGTGCGCTTCACTGAGTTGCGCTCAAACCCGCCTCGAGGATGGGGGCCATGAAATCCAGCTGTGGACGGGCGGCGGCCATTCCGCTAGCGGAGGGGTTTCGAACACCGGCGTCTGGAATGCCGGCGTGCGTTACGGCTGGATTCTTTCCCGCCCGCATGGTCCCGGTTTTCTCGAAGGACGATTCGAGTATGCAGTTGACGCAGTCCCTCTATTCCTTGTCTTTCAGCCATCCAACACTGCCGTCGGAGCTGGAATTAATCCGCTGAATCTGAGATGGAATTTCGCTACCCGCGGAAACGTTGTCCCTTATTTTGAGCTGAGTGGCGGAACGTTATTCACCAATCACGAGGTGCCGCCTGGAACTTCGAGCGTGAACTTCACATCCGGTGTTGCGCTGGGGGCACACTTTCTCCGCGATCGCTGCAATTGGAGCCTGGAGCTTCGCTACATGCATATCTCCAACGCCGGTCTCGGCTCGCTCAATCCCGGCATTAACACCATACAGGTGCGGTTTGGGTTGGGCAAAATCTACAGTCGATCACGGGGAAGCAAGCCATAATTTAAACTCTCTGCCCGCATTCAGGGGTTATCAGGGTTGCAGCCGGCAACCTCGCCGGATATTCTTCTCGGTTATGTCAACTCTGGTCGAATGCGTCCCCAATTTCTCCGAGGGCCGCGACAAAGCAAAAATGGACGCCATCGTCGACGCCATGAAGGTCGAAGGCGTTTATCTTCTCGACCGCGAAATGGACGCGGATCACAATCGCTCGGTGATCACCCTGGTGGGCGAAAGGGAACCGATCCAGGAAGCCGCCATTCGTGGCGTGGGCAAAGCTGCCGAGTTGATTGATCTGAACCATCATCAGGGAGCCCATCCCCGCATGGGCGCTGCCGATGTTGTGCCATTCATCCCCATCGATGGAGTCACTATCGAGGATTGCGTCACCATGGCGCGCCATGTGGGCGAGCAGATATGGAAGCGTTATCAGATTCCGGTGTACCTGTACGAAGCGGCCGCGACTTCGCCAGAGCGGCAGAACCTGGAGAACATCCGGCGCGGACAATTTGAGGGCATTCGCGCAGAAATAGCCACTAACCCAGCGCGTAAGCCGGATTTTGGCGAAGCTCGCGTTCATCCCACAGCCGGGGCGACCGTCGTAGGAGCGCGAAAATTCCTTATCGCGTACAACATTTTCCTGAATACGCCTGACGTCGACATCGCTAAGAAAATCGCCAAGGCCGTGCGCTTCTCTAGCGGCGGATTGCGTTTCGTGAAAGGGGCAGGATTTCTGGTGCGCGGGCTGGCCCAGGTATCAATGAACTTGACCGACTTTGAGCAGACCCCTATCCAGCGCGTCTTTGAACTCGTCAAAAAGGAAGCTGCGCGATATGGCGTGGCGCCGTTGAGTAGCGAGATCGTGGGATTGATTCCAAAGAAGGCTCTTGAATCTGCGGCCGAGTGGTTTCTGCAGATCGAGAATTTCGATTCTTCCTTAATCCTGGAAAACCGGCTGTCGGCAGTGATGGGCGGAAAGATGGCGATTGGCGGATTGCGCGCCGGGGTGGAATCGTTTGTGGAACAGCTTGCCGCACCAACCGCCACTCCCGGAGGAGGCAGCGCCGCTGCCGCGAGTGCAGCGATGGCTGCAGGCCTGGCGACCATGGTAGCGAGCATGTCGCGTGGGAAAAAGGCCTACCTGCAATATGAGCGCGAGTTAAGCGAGGCGATCGCCCGGCTT
>DATHJP010000334.1:0-10152 GCA_035489695.1 Terriglobales bacterium | reverse complement strand
GGCGATGGGGTTTACAAGACTCTCGACGGTGGCAAGACGTGGAAGAACGTTGGCTTGCGGGATACGCGCGCCATCGGGAAACTGATTGTTCATCCCAGAAATCCAGACATCGTGTACGTGGCCGCGTTGGGTCATCCATTCGGGCCCAATGCAGAGCGCGGCATCTTCCGCACCATGGATGGTGGCAAGACTTGGGAGAAAGTGCTTTATAAAGACGAGAACACCGGCGGAATTGATATCGCCTTCGATCCCCATAATCCAAACATCCTTTTCGCGTCTTTATGGCAGGCCCGGCGCACCCCCTGGAGTCTTTCCAGTGGAGGACCGGGAAGCGGTCTCTATCGCTCGAACGACGGAGGCACCACCTGGAAACGGCTTGAAGAGCATGGGCTGCCCAAGGAACCTTACGGCCGTATTGGAGTGGCAGTAGCGGCCAACTCCGATCGCGTGTATGCGCTGATTGAAGCCCACGAGGGCGGCCTCTATCGCTCCGATGACGGAGGCGAGACCTGGCAAGCGGTGAATGAAGGCCGTTCCATCCAGCAGCGCGCCTGGTACTACATGCACGTCGTCGCCGATCCGCAGGAAGCGGACACGCTCTACATAATGAATGTGGATTTCTACAAGTCGACTGACGGCGGACGGGACTTCAACAAAGTCAAAGTGCCTCACGGCGACAATCACGGCTTATGGATTGATCCCAGAAATTCGCGGCGGATGATTGCCTCCAATGATGGCGGAGCAACCGTGAGCCTCGATGGTGGAAAGACCTGGACGCGTGAGGACAATCAACCGACCGCGCAGTTCTATCACGTCATTACCGACACTCGTACTCCGTATTATGTGTACGGAGCGCAACAGGACAACAGCACCATCGCGATTTCCAGCCGCAGCGACAACGGCGGAATCGATCGCTCCAACTGGTATCCCGTAGGTGGTGGGGAAGCAGGATACATTGCGCCTTATCCTCCTGATCCAAATATTGTGTATGCCGGGGACTATGAAGGCGCCATCACGCGCTACGACAAGCGCAACGGACAGCTCAAGAACATTACGGTTACGCCAGATTTAAGTGATGGCGCCGGCGCCGCTAATCTGGAACACCGGTTTCAGTGGACAGCCCCGATACTGATTTCGCCGCACGATCCGAACACGCTTTATCACGCGGGGGAGCGGCTGTTTAAGACTACGGATGGAGGCATGCACTGGGAGGCCATCAGTCCGGATCTGACTCGCAATGACAAGAGCAAGCAACAGCCGTCGGGCGGTCCGATCAATATTGATGACACCGGAACCGAGTACTACGACACCATCTTCGCAGTCGCCGAGTCGCCGGTGACAAAAGATCTTATCTGGGCAGGCACCGACGATGGTCTGATTCACGTCACCAGGGATGGTGGTAAGAACTGGGCCAACGTCACGCCAAAGGACTTGCCGGAGTGGAGCCGCGTCAGCCTGATCGATGCTTCGCCGCATGATGCTGGGACTGCATACGTCGCCATAGACCGACATCAACTCGACGATAATCGTCCGTATATCTATAAGACCGGAGACTACGGCAAGAGTTGGACAAAGATCACCAAAGGTATTCCTGAAACTACGTTTGTGCGCGCCGTACGTGAAGATCCAAAAAAACGCGGCATGCTCTACGCGGGTACAGAAACCGGAGTTTACGTTTCTTTTAATGACGGCGCAGATTGGCGTTCGTTGCAGCTCAATCTTCCGACCACGCCAATTCATGACCTGGTGGTGAAAAACGACGATCTGGTGTTAGCTACACATGGACGGTCGTTCTGGATCCTTGATGATGTTTCCCCGCTGCGCCAGTTCAGCGATGAATTTCCCAAGCAAGACGCCCACCTCTACACGCCGTCCACCGCTTATCGCATGCACAACGTCGAAGATCCACCGAAGCCCGTACTGGTGGGGCAAAATCCGCCACCGGGCGCGGTGATCTACTACTCTCTCAAGGAAGCGCCCAAGGGAGAAACCGTCATTGAGATCCTCGACGGCGCTGGAAATGTAGTGAGGAAATATTCGAGCAATAAAACTGAAGACCTGGACGAACCTCTGGACCCGGAGGATAAAAAGCCCGAGAAAGAGATTAAATCAGAAGCTGGATTGAATCGCTTCCTCTGGGATTTGCGTTATCAGGGCGCCAGTCATGTGCCTGACTACTACTTGTACGAGTATAGAGACGGCAGCCGCGGTCCGATGGCGATGCCTGGAAAATACCAGGTGCGTTTGACCGTCGACGGCAAGAGCCAGACTGTTCCTATGGAACTGAAACTCGATCCGCGGGTGAACGTTTCACAGGCGGACCTGCAAAAGGAGTTCGACCTCTTAATGCAGATTCGCGACCAGCTTAGCCGGGTTTATGACACAGTGAACCAGGTTGAGGATGTTCGCTTACAAGTGAACGGATTAAAGAAGCGTTTGCCTCAGAATGCCAGTACCAAACCCGTCCTGACGTCAGCCACTGACCTGGATCAAAAGCTAACTTCTCTTCGTGACGATTTGATTCAGGTCAAGATCAAGGCCAATGAGGATTCACTGGCTTATCCGCAGAAGGTCGACAGCAAGCTGGCATTTCTGGCCCTGGCTGTGGGCGACGGAAGCGATTCTGCTCCGACCGAGGCCGCGTATCGAATATTCGAGAAGCTGAAAAAACAGTCTGAAGCTAGTCTCGCCCGATGGTCGGAGATTCAGAAAAACGACTTAGCGGCGTTTCAAAAAATGGTGGCTGGACAAAACATCCAGGCCATCGTGGTGCCGGTCACGGAAAGTAGTGGAGCTGGCGGAGCCGGACCTCGCTAGAATTTGGGTTGCACCCTGCTTGAGATTCTCTAGAATGAGAACCACAAGCAGCAGTACGGCTGCATCTAACTGACAGGGAACTGTGAACCTCTCTTACCGACATCCGAAATGGATGGCTTGGATATGCCTTGCCATGTTGCTGACGGCGACCATTGTCCAGGCAACTCACTTCTGCGGTTCCCGGATACTGGACCCCAACAATACAATGCAGTTTCGTGCGGGCTCCTCTAGCGGGACAGTTTGCTTGACTTGCCTGATGGCTCAGCCGGCCGCAGCCGCCGTGTTATTTGTTGCACGTTTTTCCAGTCTTCAAGTCAGGTCGCGCGTTAGCTTTCGAGGGATGACACCCCGTCCCTTACTCGAATCCTTTCAGTTATACGTTCGCCCTCCCCCGGCATACTAGTCATCTTTAATCATCTTTTCATTTCTTCGGGCATGTAACACAGTCCGTTTTTACCGTCACAAGATGGAACCTCAAGGTACCCGTGATTTCCCGGGTCGAGGAGTATTGAATGAAAAATTTAATCACATGGGCGGGAGTGGCGATACTGTTTGTTATTCCAGTTGTCGCTCAGCAGAGCAACACTCCATCACAACAAAGTCCACAAGACTCATCTGCGATGGAGCAGCGGATCAAAGATTTGGAAGAGCGCATCATCGCGCTGGAGGGCCAGGTGCGAATGTTAAAGGCCGCGCCAGCCGCCGCTCCTGCGCAACCTTTGCCAGCTCCGGGTGAAACCACCGCACAGCCGCAGGTAGGCGCAACGGTTCCGGCCCAGGCTCCGGTATCCGCAGAAGCAGTGCCAGGCGCTTTACCGGTTTACGGAGGCGCCTCTGCCTCGGCGAAGGCGCTGAATCCCGACATCAGCGTGATCGGAGACTTCATCGGCAAGGCTGGTGGTAATTCGGTGCAACCGACACCGTCGCTCGAGATGCATGAATCCGAAATCGGACTTCAGGCCATCATCGATCCGTACGCACGCGGCGACTTTTTCATCTCCTTCGGTGAGTCGGGCGTGAATCTGGAAGAAGGCTACATCACGTTCACCGCATTGCCAGCCGGTATCGTGGCCAAAGTGGGGAAAATGCGTTCTGCGTTTGGCAAGGTGAATATGATGCATAATCACGTCTTGCCCTGGGTTGACCGCCCGCTGGTCACGAATAATTTGGTCGGCGGGGAAGACGGTATCGACGATGCCGGCGTTTCTATTTCGCGTATCATTCCGGCTCCCAAAGGCTTATTCCTTGAGGCGACTGGTCAGGTCTTTCGCGGAGATTCCGGCACCGATGACAGCCCGGTATTTCACGCCTCGCGTAACAGTGACGTCAGCGCCGTCGCTCACTTGCGCAGCTACGCAGATATCAGCGAATCAACCAACATAGATATTGGAGTTTCTTATGCGCGCGGACACAATGAACTTGGCACCGATTTCCTGACTCAGCTTTACGGGATAGACGCCACCCTGCGCTGGAAGCCGTTACGGCGCTCCATCTATCATTCCTTCGTTGGCCGCGGGGAGTTTATCTGGAGCCAGCGGCAACAGGTTCCCACTGAGCAACGAGCCTTCGGCTTTTACACTTCGGCCGATTACCAACTAGGGCGACGGTGGTTCCTGGGAGGCCGGTATGATTTATCCGACCGCAGCCAGTTTGCCAACCTCACAGATAGGGGAGGGTCGCTGGTGCTGACTTATTGGCCCAGTGAATTCAGTCAAATTCGCGGCCAATATCGTCATATTAGTTACGCGGACAACATCAGTGCCAATGAACTCTTTATGCAGATAATTTTCTCGTTAGGGGCGCACGGGGCCCATCCTTTCTAGGAGAATGGAATGAAAAACATGCGAACTAGGTTCGGCTTCGTGCTCCTGCTGGCGCTCGGATTTTTGCCGGGAGCGATTTTTTTGCCAACGCCATCACAGGCAAAAAAGCTGAACGTCATCACCGCGACCACCGACATGGCCGCACTGACCCAGGAAGTTGGAGGCGACCGGATCACGGTGGAGTCGATCGCTAAGGGATATCAAGATCCCCACTTCGTTGAGGCCAAGCCAAGTTTCCTGCTGAAATTGCGCCAGGCCGACCTGCTAGTCACCGTGGGATTGCAATTGGAAATCGGCTGGCTCCCGCCGTTGATTACGCAGAGCGGCAATCCAAGAATTCAGATAGGCGCCAATGGCTACCTGGACGCTTCCCAGTTCGCGGAGATTCTCGACATCCCCACCGGCCCGGTCACCCGCGCCATGGGCGACGTTCACCCTCTGGGTAACCCGCACTATTGGCTCGATCCGGAAAACGGACGCCGCGTAGCCAAAGGTATAGCCGGCAAGCTTGGTGAACTGGATCCGCCAAACGCCAGCTATTTCCAGGAGAAGTTTCAGGATTTCGATAAGCGTTTGACTACGGCGGAGCAGAAATGGGATGCGGACATGAAGCCATATCACGGGCGCAAAGTCGTGACCTATCACAATTCGCTACCTAACTTCGCCAAACACTTCGGGCTCAACGTAATCGGTTACGTCGAACCACGCCCCGGCATCCCGCCTACACCCAGCCACACCATTGAACTCATCGGTTTGATGAAGCGCGAGAATGGCAAGATCGTCATGGTAGAACCCTACTTCGATCTTAAGACGCCAAATAGCATCGCCGCTCAAACCGGAGCCCAAGTGGTGAAGTATTTGCCATCCGTAGGTGGGGAGAAGGATGTGACCGACTACTTCAAACTTTTTGATTACGATATCGCATTGCTAACCAAGGCTTTCCAGGCAACTCAGTAGATAGATAAAGGAGCTACATGGAGATTCTTCCATTTTTGGTGTGGCCATTTGTGGCCAGCCTGATTCTGACCGGAATTCACGCCTACCTGGGCGTGCACGTCGTGGAGCGCGGCGTAATCTTCGTCGATCTGGCGCTAGCTCAGATTGCGGCATTGGGCGCCACGATCGCGATCCTCATTGGCATGGATCCCCACGGACAAGGGGCTTATTGGCTTAGCCTGGCTTTTACTTTCATTGGTGCGGCCATTTTTGCGTTCGCTCGCACTCGCAGGGGTCATATTCCGCAGGAAGCTTTCATCGGAATTGCTTACGCTGTGGCGTCGGCCGCGGCCATTCTGGCCATGAGCAAGGCTACCGGAGAAACTGAACACCTCAAGGACATGCTGGTAGGCAACATTCTAGCCGTGGATAGACACGAAGTAATTAAGACTGCCATCCTGTACGGCGCGATTGGCCTTTTCCATTACATTTTCCGTCACAAGTTTTTGCTGATTTCTACCGACCCCGCTGAAGCCGAAGCCAGAGGCATGAGTATTCGCTTCTGGGATTTTCTGTTCTATGCCTCGTTTGGTTTCGTAGTGACGTCATCGGTAGCGATTGCTGGCGTCCTGTTGGTGTTCTGTTATCTGATTGTGCCCTCAGTGGGCGCCATGCTTTTTGCCGATCGTGTGGGACGCCGTCTGGCAATTGGCTGGACCATGGGAACCCTGGTTTCTGCTTTGGGCGTCTATTTCTCGGTCTTGATGGACTTGCCAACGGGGGCAGCAATTGTCTGCACTTTTGGCGCCGTGCTGGTTGTGATGTTCTTCATCCATCTGTTCTTCTTCCATGGCCATAAGTCCCCGATTCCTGAAGGCAGGAGTTCGGTGCCTGATTCAAAGGCCTCACTGGTCCCGGGTCCGCGCTAGCAGAGCGAGTGACTGCCTATTACTTCAGTGCTATTCGGCTAGCACCTTAGTGCATTGACCTACTGGTGTGCCCTTGATAGGTTGAGAGTGTAGATTTTGACTGGTTTGGCCTCCCCTAAGTTGTGAACGCATCTAACAAAGTGGGGTGGGCTATGAAGATGCTTCATTTGTGCTACGCAGCGTTGGGCTTCGCGGTGGCCCGCTGGATCTTCCGGCGGGAAGCGATGATAGCCGATCCGGTCAACCGGTTCCGTTCGTCCGGCCTTTTGTAAGGCAGGTGGTTTCACTGGGCGTGCGGTTCCCGTTGCGTGCCGCTCCGTCGCCGCACGCCCAGGTTCATCTCTCTTCGATTTACTCCTGCGGTTCGATTACCAAGGTTTGTCTTGCCTGACACATTCTCATCTCATTGATGATTACAATTCTTAGAGCGTAGCGCCGGCTGTTGACCGAGTGACATTTAGCGGCCCGATTGCCGGCGGGACGCCGGAGCCACCTAGTGATTAAGTGAATGCTTATCGAACAGATGAGTATGCCTGCCGCGCAGCTTGCTGGCAGAATGATGTGAGGCCGTAACGCGAAATGAATCTCAAGCAATATTCATCATTGCTTCTGTTATTGGTTAGCCTGTCGCTCCCTGTGGGCGCCGTCGCTCAGTCTGATGGCAACGATATCTCGCTGGGTGACCTGGCACGTTCATACCGGAAAAGCCAAGGGCCTGCGGCGCATACTCTGATTGATAACGACAATCTCTCGCAAGTCATGGACGAGGTGCAGGCCCGAAAACTCGCCGGCGGCCTACTATTTTCATTCGACGGGTTGGGAAAGAGTTTCCAAGTGTCTTCGCCGGATGGGACGTGCAGTCTTTCTTTCAGTGCACAAGCTACCTCGCTATTGTCCACTCCATTCGCAGCGCGCGATCTTCCAGACAGTGAACTGGTCAAACTCGAAGGGCCTGCCATCATTGACGGGGATCGCCTGCAAGTTTCGGTTCACAACGGCAGTGCGTGGGACCTCCGAGAAATCACAGTAGCCATCACGATTTTGCGCCCGCCGGACATGACCACAGCGGACTATGGTCCAGCCAAGCTGCTTCCAGCCGCCGGAGAAAGCATTGTGTCCACGGAGAAGCGTCCGGATATGACGGTCCTCTACCACCTGAAAGCCGCGGCGGCCCCGCTCACAACGACAGTGTTTCAGGGAAGTTTGGATGCAACTCCGAGCGCTGATCAGGAATGGCACTGGGCCATCGTCCAGGCAAGAGGAATCGCGCCGGCTTCTCCCGCACAAGGAATGGTCAGTGAGCAGAAGCCCAGCATAAACTCGCTTCTGACCACTAGCCATTAGTCACTAGTTTTACTTCTTCCGCCTTGCCACTCTTCAAGCTGCGATAGGCTGCGTCCAGAATGATTTGATTTTGCCAACCTTCCTCGCCGGGAACAGGAAATTCCGCCTTGCCTTCGACCGCCTGGGCAAACTCGTCTACCTGTCGCGCATAGGCTAAGTGATTGGACAATGTTTCTGTTTCGATAACCGCGCCTCCGCGCCACAGCTGGAGATTAATCGGTTTTTCGACACTGAGAGCATCGTCAGCGCGAAGCACTCCAGTTTCACCCACTACTTCGATCGGTGTCCGATATTCTGCGCGAAAAGAAACCATCACCGATGCCAGAGTCCCTTTTGAGAACTCCAGCGTCAGAGCAGCTGCGGCTTCCATATCGCCCGAGTTATTGTCGAACAGGCCGCGTCCGCTGACTCGCACGACTTCGTTCTGCAGGATGTAGCGGAGAGTGTCGATACAATGCACTCCGACATCGGTGATGGGTCCGCCACCGGCCACAGAGAGATCATTGATCCATTTGCGGGCATGACCTTGTGCGGCCGGGAAAGAAAATTCCGAGCGGGCGAACACGGGTTTGCCGATTTGCCGCGCGGCGATTCGCTCCATAAGCCGGGCAGTGCTGTTCTCGAAACGAAATACTTGGGCCACGCCCAGCAGCAGATTAGCTTTTCGCGCAGCTTCCACCATGCGCTGGCACTCGCCAGCGTTCATGGCCATGGGTTTCTCGCACAGCACACGTTTGCCACATTCGACGGCTAAGAGTACGTCTTGCAGATGGCAAGCATTTGGAGTGGTCACAAATATTGCATCCACTTCGCGCGAACGGCACAAAGTTTCCGCTGAATCGAAGGCGAACGGAATCTTCCATTCACGGGCGGACTCCTGGGCCTTTTCCGGACTACGCCGGGAAAGTGCTGTCACCCGGCAATTCTGCGCCAGCGCGAATCCCGGCATCAGCCGTTTGGCCGCGTGCAGACCGAAACCAAGAATTCCAAAGCGAATCATGGGCTAGAAGAGAGAGTTGCAGCGTAGCAGAAAGCCGCAGACAGCGCATCAATTTGGAGGAGTGCAACCAGTCGAAGCTGAGAAAACAGAAACTACTTCTCCGCCATCGCGCCAACTAACGATTCAAAGATCTTGAGACCTTCAGTGCCGCCCAATTCCGGCTCGCTGGCGCGTTCCGGATGGGGCATCATGCCCAGCACATTTCGGCCCGGGTTACAGATTCCGGCGATATTGTCCAGGGATCCATTCGGATTGGCCTCAGCGGTGATCTCTCCGGAAGCAGTTGAATAGCGAAACACAATTCGTTTGTCGCGGCGCAATTCGTCCAGCGTCGCGTCGTCGCAGAAATAATTGCCTTCCATATGGCCGATGGGAATGGTTAGAACCTCGCCTTGGCGGCAGCCACTGGTGAAGGGAGTACTGGCGTTTTCCACCCGCACGTGGACCGGCTTGCAGACATACTTGAGGCCCACATTGCGCATGAGCGCTCCGGGAAGCAAGCCCGACTCACATAGAATCTGGAAGCCATTACAAATTCCCAGTACCAGTCCGCCGCTGGCGGCGAATTTTCCCACGGCCTCCATCACCGGAGAGAATTTGGCGATTGCGCCTGTCCGCAGATAGTCGCCGTAGGCAAAGCCTCCGGGAACGATAATCGCGTCGCAGTTTTCCAGGTCATGGGATTCGTGCCAGAGGAATGTGACCGGTTGTTTGGCGACGTGCTGGATGGTCCAGAATGCGTCATGGTCGCAGTTGGAACCGGGGAAGATGATGACGCCGAATTTCATTGCGTACCTTTTAGTGAGATCTAATTAAAGTTTAGCACGAAAGAAAAAGGCCGCATGGGTGATGAGCAAGAACCAATGCGGCCGAATTGCGCGCCTAGATTTCAGAACATTTCATTGGGTGGTAATGGAGGCAAAGGTAATCCAGGAGCCATACCCGGTGGAGGAGGAGCGAGCGGAACCGCGCCGGGAGGCAGCGCCTGCCGAAAGAATATGCGATCTCCAAACCCCCCGCTGTCCCCGCGCAATGATTTCAATTGGCGCCACTGTTCGAGTGAAAGAACTTTGCGGAGATCCAAGTTCATCATGGTGAATTCACGTTCCAGCTTGCCCCGTGCCGAGAGAACCTGGTCCACCTGGGTATTGATTTGACCCTCGTTGGGAACGTCCGCGTCGAGCAGAGTTTGCAGTTTCAAATCTTCTTTTTCCATGTCCGCACCGTAGTCAATCAGCTTTAGGCGATGGTCGTAGAAAATCTGGTCGAGTTGGGTAGTCTGTCCGCCGCTGAGCTGCAGCTT
>DATHJP010000333.1:0-6432 GCA_035489695.1 Terriglobales bacterium | reverse complement strand
GGGAGAGTATCCTGCGCGGCGAACACGCTGGAAGAACTGGCGCGTGCTCCCACCTTTGCCAATCCAAAATCGAGGATCTTGGTGTGACCGCGCTTGGTGATGAAGATATTTGCCGGCTTAATGTCGCGATGAATGATGCCTTCGGAGTGCGCGGCGTCGAGTGCGTCGGCAGTCTCGATCGCGATGGGCAATAAACTCTCGGACGCCAGCGGCCGACTTCCAATCATGTGCTTGAGGGTCATCCCCTCCAGGTATTCCATTGCAATAAAGCGCCTGCCATCGTGCTCACCAATTTCATAAATGGTGCAGATATTCGGATGGTTCAGCGCTGAAGCCGCACGCGCTTCGCGTCGGAATCGTTCCAAAGCCTGAGCGTCTTGCGCGACGTCTTCCGGCAAAAACTTGAGCGCGACAAAGCGGCCGAGTGAGGTGTCTTCCGCTTTGTAGACCACACCCATCCCCCCGCCACCGAGCTTTTCCAGAATGCGGTAGTGCGAGATGGTGTCGCCGATCATCATCGTCATTGGGTGTTGACATGGTAGGGACGGCGGTAGGGCAAGTCAACGCGGGACTGGGATGAAGAATCCGGGATCGACGCACCATTTCTCCACAGTAGATTTCCCGCTTTCGTTTGGCTCGCTCACCCGTCCAACCTCCAACGCAGTTGGTTAGGCTGCGTCCGACGAATGAAACTGATTATTCGGGTGGTTCTCCTCTATTCGCTGCTAGTGGTGCTGGTCCCGGTTTTACTCGCGGAGAATCGGCCCAGCAGCTCAGATCGGTCCGCAACCATCCCGCGCATGCAACAACCACCCATGCTTGAGGACTTCGTGACGATGGAGCCGAGCCCGCGCATGGCCGGCAAAATGGCGCGGATCGAGGGATTTCGGCAATGGATTCCACACGACGGCGATCCGGTAAGCCAGCGCACTGTAGCCTATTTAGGCTACGACGACAAGAATTTCTACGCCGTGTTCGTCTGTTTTGATAAGGAGCCGGGCAAGATTCGCGCTCACCTCGGTCATCGTGACGATATCTGGGACGACGACTTTGTTGATGTCTGGATTGATAGCTTCCACGATCACCGCCGCGCATACGAGTTCGTGGTCAACCCGCTGGGGGTGCAAGGGGAAGGCCTCGCGACCGACAACAATGAAGATTTTAGCTTCGACACGGTTTGGGATTCCCGCGGGCAGATCAACCAGCAGGGCTGGGTCGCCTGGTTTGCCATCCCATTTAAATCGCTGCGCTTCTCCAAAGCGCCGGTGCAGACATGGGGCATTACCCTGCAGCGCGAGATCCATCGCGCCAACGAGAAATCATTCTGGCCCTATGCCACAAAGCGCCAAGAAGGCATCATTTCGCAGAACGGCGAGATAAAAGGAATGGAAAACATTTCGCCCGGGCGCAACATGCAATTCATCCCCTATGGCTTGTTTCGCTCTTTTCGTGGCCTGGATCTGCGCGATCCAAATTTTCCAACCTTCGATTCGCGTGCGGCAAAGTTCGATGGCGGCCTGGATTCCAAATTCATTATTAAGGATAGTTTGGTTCTGGACGCTACCATCGAACCCGATTTCAGCCAGGTTGAATCCGACGAACCACAAGTCACCGTCAGCCAGCGATTTGAAGTCTTCTTCCCTGAGAAGCGTCCGTTTTTTCAGGAGAATTCGAATTATTTCGATACCCCTATCAACTTATTCTTTACGCGACGCATTGTTCATCCGCAGTTTGGAGCGCGCCTCACCGGCAAGATAGGAAAATACTCGTTGGGCATGCTGGTGGCTGACGACCGCTCGCCCGGATTGCAGGTTCCAGACAACGATCCGCTAGCCAACAAACGTGCTTACTTCGCCATTGGGCGCGTCAGCCGTGACATCCTGAAGGATTCGAACGTCGGCCTGATGTACACCGATCGTGAGTTTGATGGCAGCTTCAATCGCGTCGGCGGTGTTGACGCCACCATCCGGCTATCGAAGACCGTGGTCAGTAGGTTTCAGGCGGTGGAGAGTTCCACGCTACAAACCGACGGCACATATCTCGCGGGCCCCGCATTCGAAGGTGACATCAGCCGTTACGGGCACAGCTTCAACGCTGATCTTCACTACAAGGGACGCAGTGACGGGTTCCGCACTGAGACGGGTTTCGATCCCCAGCCCGATATTCACAATGAGGAATTAGTTACCTGGTACAACTTCTGGCCCAAAAAGCATATCCTGCGCTGGGGACCACAGTTTGATTTTTATCGTATCGACGACCATGAAGGCAATCGCCTGAATTGGGGCTACATTCCGGAATTCTTCTTCGAGATGCCGCGACAGACTCGTCTAACTCTAGGATACGCCGAGGAGGCGGAACTTCTCCGTCCACGAGACTTCTCGGTGCTCCTGCAAAACAAGGATTTTGTCCGCAATACCAAAACCTTGTTCTTCAGTACTGCTCCCAACAAGCGAATAATCTTTGATATCGACTGGCGCTGGGGGCGCCGCATCAATTATGCACCGCCGTCCGCCGTCGATCCGTATCTGGCGCGGCGCAACAGCGTGACCACCGATCTCAGCATCATTGCCACCAGTCACCTGCGCATCGACAATACCTATCTTTGGTTCCGGCTGGGTGACTTCAACGACCACGGTGCTGCTTTCAACAACCACATCATTCGATCGAAGTGGAACTATCAGTTCACACCAAAACTCTCGGCCCGCATCATCACGCAATATTCGGCCGTGCTGGCCAATCCGGCCTTCACCAGCCTGGCGACGACAAAGAACTTGAATGCTGATTTTCTTATTTCTTACCTCGTCCACCCCGGCACCGCGGTGTATGTCGGCTACAACAGCAATCTGCAAAACCTGGATCACGATCTTGCGCTTGACCCTGATGGCAACCTGGTTCGCACCCGCAACTCCTTCATCAACGACAGCCGCCAGTTTTTCGTGAAAGTCTCTTACTTGTTTCGCTTTTGAGGGTGTGGCGAAAATCGCAAGCTATTTGGGATGAGAGTAGTCGTACCAATACCCTTGCGGTTCATTGCCGGACATCTGACGCGTATTGAAATTCAGCAGGTAATCGAGATGCTTGTCATCGAGTGGGAAAGATTTTCCCGGGTAGGGATACGTGCCCATGCTGCGAAATGGTAACGGTTCGACGGTATTGCCTTCGGCAGCGTAGAAGTCCATGTCTTTTTCGTAGCCGTTGGCCAGGAAGAAGTAGTCGCGTGTCCAGTTTTTTGGGATCGCCGGCAATGAGTGAGGATCGAACTCCAGAGCAACTTCCTCGCCCGACCCGAAGACTACGAGTCGATCGTCGAAATCAGTCAACAGCGAGTGGACGTCGCCATAACGCGTGTACGTTCCGGACTGCCGCGCATACGGGCCGGTGCGGCTGACTTCCTCATATTTGTACTTCACGTTGCCGGGAGGTTGGGCTTCGATCTGGCGCGGATAGCCGTGGAACCGCAAGTCAGCATTTTCCAGCGGGATCGGCGTCAGACGAGCGTTCATATTTTGATCGGTGCGGTCGACCAAAATATTGTCCCAATAAATCTGAAGATTGGTCGAGATGCGGATGCGGTGCGTTCCTTGGGGAAGACGTCCGCTGAGATCGGCGATCATGGTGCGCGGCAGGCCTGCGGGGAAACCCATGTCGTCGATCACGTGAAGCCATTTCCCGTTCGCGTCGAGCGCTTCCACATAGGGCGCTATAGCTTGAATGCCGGCCTGATCGGCGGCATACATTCCCGTGGCAGTGAAGTATTCAATTTCTCCATGCAGCAAAAGCCGGAGCGGGCCGCTGCGATAGGGCTCTCCAAGATCGAGTTCCAAACTGTGCAACTTGGTGAAACCTTTGAACGGGAGCAATTCAAAATCGCCGATGTAGCGATGGGCTTGCAGATCGGGGAGAACGTTGTGCCCGTGGTCATCCCAAGCGTCGGCCGGGGGACGCGAGTTGCGGCTGGCTACGACCTTGAACGAGGGGTAAGGCGGATTGCTGGCGAAATATTCGTTGGGATAAACCTCGTGGTCGCTGGGATGATCGACCGCAAGCAGGCGCACCTGGTCGAGGTAGACCACCTCTTCCATAGGCTCCATCAGCCGGAAGCTAAGCTTGCCATCTTTCTCGCGAATCGCGCTGCGATCAATTTTTACGTATTCCGTGGGACGCGGAATGTTGCGCTGCCCGGGTCCGACCCAATGCCCGACAACGCCCGCGCCAAGCATGTCGGAGACAAGTTCATACCGCTGACCGTCCCAAACGAAAAGTGTAGGACAGGAACTGCCGCGGCGATCAATCTCGTTGTAAGCCTGCTCGCGCATGCCGGCGACTTCGATTTCGTCCTGCACCACTCCGGTGGGCCACAGCATGCGGACGACATCCGCTTCCTTGGCTTGTCCCAGGCCGACATTGATCAGTGTTGAGTTTTGTCCGAGATATCCGGACGATCCGGCGATTTCAAACTTCTGGCGATTGGCGCCGGAAAAAACTTCTACCTTAGTTCCGATGGCGCTGCGATTGTCGTTCAATCCTTTGAGAGCAAGTCGCAACCAATGATTTTTGTTGCCGCCTTCGTTGCGTAGCAGCACTGCCGGTCCGTGATTCTGCGTGATAAGTAAGTCAGTGCCGCCGTCGCCGTCGTAATCGCCGGTGATGATCGCGCGCGGATCTTTCAGGACGATTTTGTCGAGGCCGACATCGGCGGTGACGTCCTGAAAGCCGTCAGGGCCAAGATTGCGGAAGAGTCGTACCTCACCTTTGCCCTCGGCAGTCTCACCGACAGCGACCAGATCGATCCAGCCGTCGTTGTCGTAGTCGATGGCAGCGACACCCCAGCCGCGCACCCAATTGATTTTCGGCAGGGGGACGGGCTCGAACCTCTCGGATTTTTGGTTTGAAGAGAGCGACAAGCCAGGCGCGGCACTCTGGGTGAAAGCGACGTCCATCCAGCCATCGTGATTGAAATCGAGGACAGCGATACCGACCGTGGGTGCGCTGGGCTCACTCCACAGGGGTTCTCGATATTTGAACCGCCCTTCGCGCGGATTTTCAAACAGTACGGGCAGCTTGTACCAGCCCGTGACCAAAAGATCGACTGCACGATCGTTGTTGTAGTCGCTTCCTACAGCGCCGAGAGTGGGAACTGGCACCGATAAACCAGTCACATCTGACTGATCTGAAAAAGTGCCATTCCCGTTATTTCGCCAAAGATGATTGAACTGGGCTTGGTGTGTTCCCTGGTGCGGTTCAAGTCCCTCCTTAGTGGAAAGAAACTGTTCGAATCCTTCTTTACGGGGAACAGAGAATTGATCGGAGGTGAACTGAGCAATAAATAAATCCAGATCCCCATCGTGGTCGTAGTCGATGAAAGTCGGGGAAACGTTTAATCCCTCGGTTTTTATTCCTGCGGCTTCTGTCGCATCTTTGAACTTACCGTTCTTTTCATTGTGCAACAGCAGGATTCGATTCGTGGCAGTTACCGCCAGATCGGTCGCGCCGTCATTGTCATAATCCCCAGCGGTGCAGCCGATAGCGTGAAAGGACGGATCCAATCCCGCTTGACGCGTGACATCCTCAAAAGTGCCGTTGCCACGATTGTGATAGAGAGCGATTCCGCCTTCTTTGCCGTTGTCGGCCAGGAAAATGTCGAGTTTGCCATCGCCGTCGTAATCCAGGAAACATGCGCCCGGGCCGAGGAATGTTGCGACATCCTCGCTGGTCCGGGAAGCCGGCTTTGCCGTCAGTCCCGCGGTTTCAGTTGTTGCGACAAAGCGCACTGCAATTGCAGCGGAGACTTTCTCCATAGCAGCGGGCGATTCTTCCGCCAGAGAATATTTCCCTTGTTCTCCGTAGGCCAAGCCGATGGGCGTGCCTAATTTGTTCTGAGTGATGTACTGGAAGCGTTGCAGATGTTCGCGGGCATGGGGCACGTCGCCGGACTGCTGATAGGCGCGCGATATTCCAAATTCGGCCGAGGCATGCAGTGGATTGAGTTTGATCGCGTGCTGGAAAGCGTCGATCGCCTGCGGATATTGTCTGGTTTGGGAGTAGGCGCTGCCGAGAAAATACCAGGTGTCGGCGTCGTTGGGATCAATCTCGGTTACGCGACGGAAGGCGTCTACGGCGGCCTGCGCGTCGCTCGTATTTTTATGAAGCAGGCCGAGGCTGTACCAGGCATGCGCATCTTGAGGATCACGTTTGACCGCCTCTTCGAGAAATTCCTTGGCAGCGTCGACACGTCCCAGGCTGAGAAGAGCGATACCTTGATTCAGGCGCGCGGCGGTTAATTTGGGATCACCTGCGGCGGCGTCCTGAAAAGCTTTTAGAGCTTTTTCGAAGGACTGCTGGTTCATGTAGGCTACGCCCAGGTTATTCAGGCGCGCGGCTTCGCCGGCGGACGTGGAAGTGGGAGCAGTGGCAAAAAGGCAGAGGGTAACT
>DATHJP010000332.1:0-2748 GCA_035489695.1 Terriglobales bacterium | reverse complement strand
GGTTGTGAGCGGTCCCGTACTTGGCCCGACCAGATCGCCCACCTGATTGTTTGCGAACCCAGCAACACCGTCGATGGGCGCGGTGATCTTTGTATATCCAAGATTGAGCTCCGCCTGTTTCACCGCCGCTTCGTCGGCTTCAACGTTTGCTCTGCTTGAACCGGCGGCTGCAATCGCAGTGTCTCGCTCCTGATCACTGATTACTTTCTTCTTAAACAAATCCATCGCGCGCTTTTCGTCTGCGTCTGTTTTCGCCTGATTGGCTTTATCTCTTGCCAGAGTTCCCTTGGCCTGCGCCAATGCGGCTTCGAAGGGACGCGGGTCAATCTGAAAAAGGAGGTCGCCCTTCTTTACCACGCTGCCCTCCTGGTAGTCGCGCGAAATGATGTAGCCTTGTACCTGTGCGTTGATGTTGGCGTTGATGAAGCCATCCAGCGTTGCCACCCGTTCCAGGACGCGCGGCACATCTTGCGGTGTGACGGTTGTGACGAGTACTTCCGGCGCGTTGACAGGCGCCTGAGCCGGTTTGCGAGAACAACCCAACGATAATGAGAGGCATATGAGGACGATGATAAGAACGGTAAATTTCTTCATGAGAGAACACGTCGCTAGCGGTTTCAGTCTAACGTGGTCATTCCGATCCTCAAAGCGATTGCGACTCTCTCTTTGGAGATAGAACCGGGGCCGATTCGCCGGTGACAAAACACGTCGGGCTATTTGGGCAGACACGGCGTTGCTGAGGTCTCACTCTTTTTCCTTCCTCGCCAAGAGGTCGCTCACCGTCAGCACGCAGCGTGCGCAGGTAGATATCGTTCAATGCCTGCGACCAGCTCTGGAATGCTGATCGGCTTGGCGAGAAATGGATGTCCTTGGATCTCCAGGCCCGATCTTGCCTCAGCTTTCGTCACCAGAGCTGTCAGAAAAACAACCGGTATTCTGTGCAATGTTGGATCGGATTCAATCCGCGCAGCGACTTCGCCGCCATCGGTTTCCGGCATCACAATATCAAGAAGAATAAGGTCGGGCTTAACGCGTTGCGCTGTTTGGTGAGCCCTGGCTGGTTCATTCTCTTCCCAAACGGAATAACGCCCGGTCCTCTCCAGCGCGAGTTTGGCAGAGCGAGTAAAATCGCGGCTGTTATCGATGATTAAGATGCGCGGTTTCTCTTTGGCCTCTTCAACAGGCGAGGGGAGAGAATTCACTTCGATAGTTCTACTCATGATGCTTCGATTTCTACATGTGTTCTTTATTGGGCTAGCATTCCTCCATCCACTACGAGGCGGTCCCACATGCCGCCATACCTGACTCCACGAACCATTTCTCTCTCGTAAATACTCTGGGGGAATCCGAGTTCGATTTGGCTTGCTCCGTCGAGTGATTTCAATTGTTCGGCGGAGAGTTCCAGATCCAAACTGGCGAGATTGTCCTGGAGTTGAGATACCTTCCGCGCTCCTATGATCGGGATTACGGGCACCGTTTGGTGGCGCAACCAGGCGAGTGCGACTTGCGCCATGCTGCGACCAACTTGTCCGGAGACCGCCTTCACCGCCGAGATGATTCGCGTTGCCCGTTTTTCCTCGGGAAGGAACTCCTTCATTCCCTCATTGCTCATCCGCCCTCCGTCGGCCTTGCCTTCGCCGTGATATTTCCCGCTTAGAACTCCTTTCGCCAACGGAGACCAGGCCAGAACCCCCACGTTCAAAGCTTTCGCCATAGGAATCAGTTCGCGCTCCACCGTTCGCTCGATCAGACTGTATTCGATCTGCAGCCCGATAAACTGTGTCCAGCCTCGAAGCTCGGCCAGAGTGTTTGCTTGGGCGATCCACCATGCGGGAGCGTCCGAGATCCCGACGTAGAGAACCTTGCCTTGGCGAACGAGATCGTCCAGGCCGCGCATGACTTCTTCCACCGGTGTGATCCCATCCCAGATGTGCACCCAGTACAGGTCGATGTAGTCGGTCTGCAATCGTTTCAGACTGGCTTCCAGTGCCTGTATCATGCTCTTGCGGTGATTCCCCGCCGCATTGGGATCGTTGCCTGGCGCAGCATTGGAGTATTTCGTCGCTAGAACGACACTCTCGCGATGGCCCTTGATGAACTCACCCAAGAATGTTTCGCTCGTGCCGCTGGTGTAGAAATTAGCCGTGTCAAGGAAGTTTCCGCCTGCTTCGCGGTAGGTCTCATAGACTTTCTGCGCTTCGTCCTTCGGTGATCCCCACCCCCACTCGTCGCCGAAAGTCATGGTGCCTAGTGATGCTTCGGAGACCCGCAGTCCGCTCTTGCCGAGTAATCTGTATTTCATAATCGTGTTCCTTTCATGATTCAGCAACTCAGGAATTGATTCCGCTCTTTGCCATATACAATCGGCTGTCGAAGCGACCATCTTCAAAAACCGTTGAAACAGTAAGATGTCGCCATTTCTCGGCCTCATTCGCACGCGCAGCTTCTGCTTGTTGCACCCGCTTTTCCGCATCTACACCGAGGATCAGCCGCACCGGCACCTGGTCGCTATTTGCCAGTTGCACAATTACATCCGCGATTTTACGCGGATCGCCTTCCGAACGCCCTTCAAGGCTACGCAACATCTTGAGCATCGAACCGACCGAGGCCTCGTAGTCCGGCAGCAGGTCCGGCATATTTTCACCCGCGCGCCGTGCCCAGTTGGTCCGAATGCCTCCCGGCTCTAGCGTGCAGATCTTGACCCCGAACGGCGCGACTTCCATCGCCAGCGAGTCGCTAAAACCGCCA
>DATHJP010000331.1:0-2444 GCA_035489695.1 Terriglobales bacterium | reverse complement strand
ACACGATCGCATCCGCACCCCTGCTCTTCGCGTGCGCGATTGCGCGGCGAACGGGCTCGACCGGATGCCGGAAATCAAGTCCCCGGGTAAATTCCGGCCAAAGCCAAAACGGCATCCCCGGCGTGGTGACGCCGATGATCGCGACCTTGATTCCGGCAACCTCCTTCAAAATGAACGGCTGAATTCGTGCAAACGGGTGCTTCGCATCTGGAAATTCGCCGGCCAATTTTCCTTCCATCAGCATGTTCGGGGCAAGAACTGACATGTTTGATTGTTGCAATGCGTGTTCGAAGCACTCCATCCCCCAGTCGAATTCATGATTGCCGACGACCCAGGCGTCGTATTGGAGATGATTGAGCAGGTCGACCATCAGCCTGCCCCTGTTGCGGAGGCTGACGTCGGTGCCCTGATATACGTCGCCGATGTCGATCAAGATCGAATTGGGATTTTCCTGCTGCCAGCGCCTGATTTGCGTCGCGCAACGCGCCAATCCCCCGCGATCTGGATTTCCGTCGTAGTCGAAAGTTGGCAAAATATGGCCGTGCAAATCCGTCGTATGCAGGATCGAAATACAAATCGCGTCGGGGTTGAGCGCTGCAGCGGCGCTCGCAAGAGTCGGGACAGCGCTGACCACCCCCGCCCCGCCAACCAGCTTCAGGAAATCGCGGCGACTCCAAAGTTTGTCCTGTAGGAGCATCGCAGCAAGGTTCGTTCTTGACGAAGACTACCTAAGAATGAATTGGCGCTTCAAGAAAAAAGCACCGCGCCTCAAGCTATAGGATAGTCTTTATCGTCTGTCAGTTCGGCGGTGGAGGAATGAAGGCTAACCGGAGTTTTACTTGAACGTACTGTTGGGCGAACTGCGCTTCCTCGTTCGCGTCGGCGATGACGGTGGGTGAAAAGGTCGGCCAGATGGTTCCGGGCTCAAAGCTTCAGCGTCGGGCCGCACCTGGGCGAATAGCCCGGGCCGCAGCCAGGCAGATACCGTCCGGATTAACACTGGATTGCCTGTTAATTGCAGCTGGCCGGTCTTCTTCGCCGCCCGGATCTCCATGTCACCGGCCCAGATGTGAGCCATCGTTCGCAGGTCCGTGGTTAAATGGATATCGATTTCCTTTCCGGGATTGTCCACGCACAACTCACGCGCCCCATTTTCGAGCACGATCCACCAATGCCCAAACTTTGGAAGGCCGCGGAAAAGGAACTTAATTACCGTTCGTCCACCCGGGAGTTGGGTAGCATCGATCCGGCGATGCAGATCGTACATGAGCAATTCCACGTCGAGTTCATCATCGTTCATCTGGCCGCGCGCCCATTTCATCCCCCACTTGCCAAGACCGAAGATGATTGGCTTTAGTTCCTTGGCGGCGGGCATTGGTTGATACTCCGTTCGCCGCTGATCGGGCACCGTTTTCCGAACCACAAGCCCGCATTCCTGGAGCTGGTTCAGGCGCTTGGTCAGCAAAGTCGGGGAGATTTGCGACAACGCACGCTGAAAGTCAGTGAAGCGCGTCGTCCCAAGCAATAGCTCCCGAATGATGAGAATCGTCCATCGTTCCCCTAAAACTTCGGCAGCTTTGGATACGGGACAGAATTGACCATAGCGGATGCTCATCAACGGCAGGCAGATACTACATACAAAGTAGTTGGTTGCTACATTCTACGTCGTGGACAGTGACCGAGTGAACCCGTTATCATATCGCGTCGAACAGAACGAAAGTCCAACTCAAAACAAACCTGCTCTTGCCGTTATGCTCAACGAAAATTCTATCGCAGATTTCAAAGCGAACCTTCGTGGCCGACTGATCGAACCGGGCGACAAAGATTACGACGAAGCGCGCAAAGTGTACAACGGAATGATCCACAAAAAGCCGCGGCTGATTGCCCGTTGTGCGGACGTGGCAGACGTCATTAGCTCCGTGAAGTTCGGGCGAGAAAACGATCTGCTTGTCTCGATCCGCGGCGGTGGACACAACGCGGGAGGCTTGGGAATTTGTGATGACGGTTTGGTCATCGATCTCAGCCCGATAAAATATACGCGTGTCGATCCAGCTGCCGGTACAGTCACGGTTGGCGGCGGATGCACATGGGGCGATGTCGATCACGCAACACACGCGTTTGGAATGGCGACGCCCAGCGGAATTATTTCTACCACTGGCGTTGGTGGATTAACGCTTGGTGGAGGAGTCGGACATCTCACTCGCAAATGCGGGTTGAGTATCGATAATCTCCTCTCAGCTGATGTCGTATTGGCCAATGGCAATTTTGTTAAGGCTAACGCTGATGAGAATTCTGATTTGTACTGGGCGCTTCGCGGCGGCGGCGGAAACTTCGGTGTCGTAACTTCTTTTACCTTTAAGTTGCATCCGATCGGCCTGATCTATGGCGGACCAATGCTGTACGAGCTGAGTGAGACGGCCGATGTAATGAAGTGGTATCGGGAT
>DATHJP010000330.1:0-6370 GCA_035489695.1 Terriglobales bacterium | reverse complement strand
ATTTCTGGAAACAGCAACTGCTCGACTGGGAACTGATTCACCTGTTGGCGGCGTCACATCAAAATTTGCAGGAAATGGTTCGACTGAAGGACGACCTGGTAAACAAGGAGCAGTCGTTGCGATGGCACAGCATGGAACTGCAACGAAAAAACCTTGAACTCCAGCAAGTCTCCTTCACCGACCCCCTTACCGGGGTCTGGAATCGCCGTTACCTGGAAGGGACTCTTGCCGCCGATGCAACTTTGGTGCTGCGGAGCTACCAACGCAACCAGGCCTCTGATAGTAAGAAGGATGACCGCCGGGATCTGGTCTTTATTATGGTGGACGTCGATTTCTTTAAGAGAGTAAACGACGACTATGGGCACGTCGCTGGAGATGAATTGCTGCGAAAAATTGCGCAGCGTCTGTCTACCGTCATGCGCAAGTCCGATCTGTTGGTACGCTGGGGTGGAGAAGAATTCCTGATTATGAGCCGCTCGGCCGATCGTTCGGGAACGCCAGTTTTTTGCAGCCGCATCCTGGATGTCATGGCTTCAGAGCCATTTGATTTGCTCGGCGGAGTCAAGGTTCGGAAGACGTGCTCGATCGGATGGTCTCCTTACCCTTGGTGTGAATCCGCCTATGAGGCGATTTGCGCCGAAGAAGTGATTGAACTCGCTGATACTGCCTTATACCTCGCAAAGTCGCTGGGCAGAAATCAAAGCGTCGGATTCCTGCCTTCCGGGGAAGCAATCCTTTCACCGGGACGCATCAATATCGAAACCCTTCGGGAACAGCGCTCGAGCCTGATCAAAGTAATCAGGACAGCGGGAACAATCAAGACCACCAATACTGACCAAGATGCGAGCGCAAAGACTGTTCATCTTCCAGAAAGTGACACCCCCGATTTCCCTGCAGAGTTTCTGGGACGCGGAAAGATAAAAACTACAGATTGATCTCTCCTTGCCAGCAAATCCTGACTAATAGCCACTGAACTGAACCGACTCCGCGGCCTCTAAAAGAGCATTGTTGACTTTGAGAGCCTATGGTATTTTCCGCAGCGATCGTTTGTGAATTCTGGGAATTGACCAGGGAGATCCCATGAAGAAAACGCTTTGGGCAGTACTGGTGTTTGCAATCACGTTCTGGGTTCCAGCCGCGCAGGCGCAGTTGGGAATATTTTCCAGCGAACAGCGCCTTCAATTTACTCCCGGCTGGCACGGAGACCGATTTCCCGACGGTCGGCCGAAAGTACCGGAAAACGTCCTGGGACGGCTGCAGGATGTTACTGCCGACGAGGCCTGGGACGTGCTCCAGGAAGCAGGCTATCGCAATCAGTTTGAGAGTGGCTGGAAGGTAATCAACCCGGGTCAGCGACTGGTTGGGCGTGTCGTCACCGCAGTATTTCTGCCACATCGGCCTGACGTGGATTCGGTGATTCAGGCCAACGGAAAAAAGGAAGCCCGCGTGGGCGGCGAGAACTCATGGGTGATTGACATCCTTCAACCCGGAGATGTGCTGGTAGTCGACCTGTTCGGCAAAATCCGCTACGGCACTTTCGCCGGCGATAATCTTTCCACCGCGATTTACGCCAAGAGCCATAACGGGCTGGTCGTGAACGGCGCCGTGCGCGACGTCAGCGGAATTCAGGAGATCAAGGGTTTTCAAGTTTACGTTCGCGGTGTCGATCCCTCTGCACTCGAGGGCACGATGCTAATGGGCATCAACACACCCGTTCGAATTGGCGATGTAACCGTCATGCCGGGCGACGTGGCGCTCGGAGACCCGGAAGGCATCACCTTTATCCCCGCGCAATTAGCGGAAAAAGTTGCCGATGATACTGAAATGGTCCATCTGGTGGACGAATGGGGGCATACGATGCTGCGCGAAGGCAAATACACGCCCGGCCAAATTGACCGGAAATGGAGTCGAGAGATGGTGGAGGAATTCAACCAGTGGCTCAAGCAGAAGGGATCGAAACTTCGCATGCCACTGCCATGAGCTTCGGCAGATGGAATTCCACTTTGGAGATGGCATGGTTAGTGCAATGAGAGAATAAAAAGCCCACCGAACCTGTTTAGAGATCCGGTGGGTGCGAATAGTGTTCCTACGTAGGGCCGAGACGGTACCAAATATCCAGAGCACGTTCAAGTGAATCGCATCTAAAATCTTGCCCCTGCGCATTTGTGAGAAGCTCGTCCTGAATTGCTGAAAGCCGGTCTGCTTTATCTCCCATGGCTGCGCCGTCTGTAGTGTGCGAAGTGTTTACGAATTTGCCAGAGCAGCAGAGACAATGCCATCCACACCAGCGTCGCCCCGAAGAGGACGAGCCAGGGAGTATGAGCGGGCAAGGTCTTCCAGACCAGCAGCGCGAAAATGGCCAAGCCAATGGTTCCGATGGAAGCACCTGCGGCCGCCACGCTTACGGCTTGGGCAGCGCGCTTTTTGCCGTTGAGTCCCAATCGCGCCTTCCGCTCTATTTCATGTTTTTCAACAAGGGTGGCACTCGCGGGGAAGATGGCGGGAAAGGCCAGAAACAGTCCTCCGATGACAGGGCCGAACTTCATGGCAATGAGCCCCGCGGCGGCGGTGATGAGTCCGCCGAACAGGAATCTCACGGCATATTCATACCACCTGGCCTGGCGAACAACCGTAAGATCAGCGTGGACTTTCATGGGAAAACTATCGCAGACAGACGTACCACAGGCCGGATGCTACCCCGAGCCACAAGAGAATGGATGAAACGGTCACAGACAGCGCTTTGCGGTGGTAGCGCATCATAAGCCAACTGACGAAAGAGGTGTAGACGAAGAATGCTATGGCGCCGGCGACCATGGATCGAGCTTCGATGGCCGCGTAAGCCGCATCCTTGGTGAAAACTGTCAGACCGAGAGTCGCCAGCGCGACTGAAGGCGCAGCTCCGAATAATCCGGCAAAGCTCTTGGGTTTGAATAAATCGCCCAAAAGCGCGAAGGCGGAAACCAGAACTCCACCAATCAGGAATCGCAGCAGGACTTCACTCATGGGAATTCAGCGTCATTTCATGCCTGAGAGCACGAGTTTATGGGCCTGGCTGGGACCTTTGATTCCGAGCACACGGTATTCCTTACCCGAGAGACGGTTGTAGTTAATAAAGAACCCTTCGAGTTCGCGAGTAAATTCTTTGCCGAGATCGTCAATCGTTTTTATGTCGGCCCAGTCATGGGCGTCTTGTTGAATGGCTATGATGCGATCGTTCCGTTCCTTCTTCTTCTTCTTCTTTTTCTTGTCGCTTTCCTGGCCTTCTATTACTCCAATGGGCCGGCACTTAAGCACGCAACCGGGGAAGGCAGGCTCATCCATCAGGACCAGAACGTCAATCGGGTCACCGTCCTCGGCTTCGGTAGAGGGAACAAATCCGAAATCGTAGGGAAACGCCATTCCCGTAGGTAACACTTTCTTGAGTTTGAAGACCAACAGATCAGGATCAAAAGCGAATTTATTGCGGCTTCCTTTCGGCGTTTCAATCACGACACGAAGGGTTTGTTTGTCGTCGGGATCAAGCGGATTCAGACTGGAAAGGTCCGGGACCCCGTTCCTGCCGTTTTTCTTGCCCATCTGATTTTCACCTCCGAGTTACAGGTGGATGCGACGAGTGCAGGGAAGGTTTGTTGAGCAGTACTCAATAGGACCGAGAACGGAAAAACAGCCGTTTACCCATACAGAGGGCGTCCCTTGCGAATTCCTGGTGCGGTAAACTAAGGCAGGACATACCTGCGTCCACCGATGGCCCCGTAGCTCAGATGGATAGAGCAGCGGTTTCCTAATTGGAGCGCCACACCTCGGACTCTATTCTTTTGAGCGGCTTACCACGCGATGTTCGGCAATATTCGGCTAGTTTGGGCTGCTTCGGGTGTGCAGTGTGCAGCGGATTGTGCAGTAAAATAGCGGCCTAACCCGGCTTAACCTCCGGGGTCATCGAGGCCTGATACATACTGCAAGTTCCATCCTCTTAACGGCGGTGCGCCGTGCATCGGCACTCGAATCCCGGCCCTGAAACTTTGTGAACATTCGACATATCTCTAAATTCTCCACTCGTACCCTCTTAGCTTGCGCGTGGGAAAGGGCCGTTAACTATCCGGTCGGGAACCATCGTCTCAAAAGCCTTCTTACACACTAGACAACGAACGTCTTGCGGATTTATCTGAGCAGCGCCAGTACGGGCGCGGACGTGAACATCCTGTTCCTGTTTGCAATGTGGGCATGAAATTGTCATTACGACATAGCGATCCTCGGTCATAGGGAATCATCTCCAATTCCGACTCCAAAAATAGCACAATTCACATGGCGAACACAAGGCGAAGGGTGCTAAAGTGACAGCATGGATGAGGGGCGCAAACGCGTGCTGGCAATCGTGGCCGGAATACTCGTAGCGCGTCACCTGAAAAGTACCGAGGATTTGTTCGATAACCGAGGGAGTCCGCGAACGGAAGCGATGGTAGCGGCGGCGGTTCAGTGGGCTGAGCGAATCATGCGGAAGATTGATAGCGTATTTACTGGTTAACCCCTAAGAGGGTAGCAGAAATGAACATTGACGAACTGTCTCAGTTAAGTGAAAACGAATTGCGGAATAGAGCGAACGCGGTACTGCGAAGTTTTGAGGATGAAGGCCCAGTGTCGCGAGAGCAGCACATCGCAGAGGCTCAGTTCTATTTGGCTGAGATCGAGCGGAGGCGGCAGGCAAAGGAACGCAAAGAGAGTGCCCGGATAGCAGACCGCGATTTCTGGATGGAGTTGTGCGTCATCGTCTTAATCGGCGCAGAATTGGTGCTTGCGATTATCGCGATTTATTTAGGAGGAAAGGAGGGTGACAAACAGTTAGACGTACTGGACAAACTCAATAAGAACGGCGCTTTAACAACAGTCGCGCTTAACGCGGTGCACCAAGCTCAAGAGGATTCGCTGGCCACACAGAAAACTACATTGGACAACATCGTCGCAATGAACACCGCTCTGCAAGATCAGATGGGCTTGAACTACGCGGTGTCGTTGGAGGTGACCTATGACGATAGCCAGCAGCGCACCGTCCTTTTCAATAAGGGCAAAACCAATCTTTATCTTTGGGGCACCAGACTTGACGCACAACAGCCCGTGATCGAAAAAGAGCCTGTCATCATTACTCCGGCGGGTTTTTACTACATTTACGCCAAAGATTTGAAAGAAGAATTCCTCAAAAAGGTACCCAGAGGTTCCAAGGCGATGGTTCCCTTTGACGTGTATCTGAAGACTACAAATGGACAACAGTACATCGCCAAATCGTACTTCTCTGTCTGGTGGGAAGGTGATGCAATGAGAGTTGACACACAGACAATTTCCATTAAGCCGACACGCTGGTAGCAACCAAAACAAGAGACCCGCCGACCATTGGCGCGGTTGCGGCGGGTGAGGGTAGTGCGGGCAAACTCTAAGGACTGTTCAGGAAAACTTCCGCCAAGCCATACTCCTCGTTCGCGACCACGATATCAGGCAGGCCGTCTTGATTGAAATCCGCTGCGGCCACCGTCATGGCGGCGGGGAGCTTGGACGCAGTCATGGTCGCGCCAAGTTTGAAGCGACCGTCCCCTTGTCCATTCAGCACCGCGACGTACTGCACGGCGAAGTAGTTGCTGGTGACAACGACGTCAGGTCTGCCGTCAAGGTTGAAATCTGCGACCGCAAGGTTCGTCGATATACCGGCATTGGTCGTGATCGGGGATTGGAAGGAACCGTTGCCATTACCCAACAGTACGCTAACTTGCCCTGCATCGATCATGCAGCCTAAGTCCGGCTTGCCGTCACGATTGAAATCAGCCACTGTCACTTCCACTGCGGGCGCTCTACCCACATTGTAGGAGACCGGGGCTTGGAAAGAGCCGTCCCCATTGCCCAGGAGAACATTCACTTCCGCAGCCGTACCGCCATTCGTGGCAGCCAAGTCCAGGTTGCCGTCGCCGTCAAAATCCCCTATCGCCATGCCGAAGGGAGCATCCGCAGCATAAGTCGCGGACGGCTGAAACGTACCGTCCCCGTTTCCCAAAAATACAGAGACCACGTTGTCGAAAGAATTGGCCACTGCGATATCGATTGCGCCATCGTTATCGAAATCTCCGCTAACCACTCCGGCAGGGCCAGCGACGCTGTAGCTCACCGGCGATTGAAAACCCCCATCGCCCTTGGCCAAAAGGACAACAACCGCATTTTCAAAAACTCCGTAAACCACGTCCGACAAGTGGTCACCATTAAAATCTGCCACTGCCAAAAACTGAAGAATAGCAGATGACACTTTGGTGCTGACTGCTTTCTTGAAACTACCGTCTCCATTACCAAGAAGGACGCTCACGGCGGTGGTTCCTGGGCCAGTTCTTCCCACAGT
>DATHJP010000329.1:0-2243 GCA_035489695.1 Terriglobales bacterium | reverse complement strand
TTATCTCCATGAGCTGGGCGAAGTAGAGGTTAAACACGGGGTGCGAGTCCCGATCGTCAACTTCTACGCTGACGGAGTCGGTAATCCGGACCTGCCGGAGAAGGTAAAACGTGTCGCCCAGGAGCAGGCAAGGGCGGCGGCGGCCGCGAAAAGACGCAGGCGAAAACAGTTCGTTCTAGTTACAACGGCTGCCATGCTACTACTGGGAAGTATTGCCTTGGGCAGCTGGATCTGGCAGCGACGCGCGGCGCTGGCCGCAGCTTACAAGACAGGGGCGGCAGGGATCATCGAGAAAAGCATCGCAGTCCTGCCCTTTGACAACTTCGACGATAAAGAGAATGCATATTTCGCCGACGGCGTGCAGGATGACATCCTCACGGATCTGGCCAAGGTCGCCGATTTGAAAGTGATCAGCCGCAGGAGCGTGGCCCAGTACCGCACCAGCACGCAAAGCGCCGGTGACATTGGCCGAGCGTTACGGGTGGCTTACGTGCTGGAAGGCACTGTGCGTAAAGCAGGCGACCGGCTTCGTGTGACAGCCCAGCTGATTGATACGCGGACAGAAGCGGAGAAGTGGGCGGAGAAGTACGAACGAGATGTGGCTGATGTTTTCGCAATTCAGAGCCAGATCTCGCAGGCGATTGTGTCACAGCTGAAGGCGGTGCTTTCGCCTGCCGAAAAGTCGGCCATGGAAACGCGCCCGACGCAAGATCAGCAAGCGTACGATCTGTACCTCCGCGCGCGCGCGTTGATTCATCAAGGCCCGGGCACGACAGTGAAAATGGCGCAAGAAGATATTCCGAAAGCCATTACGCTGCTGGAGTCAGCCATCGTACGCGATCCTAACTTCACGCTCGCATATTGCCTGCTAAGTGAGGCGCAGCTGGAACTGTTTCACTCCGAATACTACAACTACGAACGGCTGCCTAAAGCAAAAATGGCAGTCGATGCCGCGCTCCGCATCAACCCGCAATCAGGGGAAGGGCATCTGGTGCTGGCGCAGTATTTGTATGACGCGGTGAATGATCGTGAAGCGGGCGCTAAAGAGCTGGCGGTCGCGGCTGCCGCGTTGCCCGGCGACGTAAACGTTCTTAGGCTCGGCGCGGATATTGCCGAGGAGAAAGGCGAATGGCGAAGGGCCCTGCAAAATCGGATGAAAGCGCTGGAGCTCGATCCGCGCGACGCTGACACCAGCCTTGCGCTGGTTGAGCTGGACATTGCTCTGCGGAGGTATTCGGACGCGGAAAAACTGATCCAGCAAATAATGACTTCTCTGCCGCAACAAATGACCGGACCGTTTTGGACAATGAAAGGCAGGATCGCTCTCGCCCAAGGCGATACCAAAGCAGCGATGGCAGCCTATGATTCCCATCCGCGGCACAATGCCGGATCAGTTTCGGTAAATACATCTGTGGCGAATGTCTTTTTTCTGCAACGCCAATACGATAAGGCGGAAGAGATATTGCGCTCAGTTGAGGACGTCGCTCGGGCGCACGATGCGATGCCGCAGGGCGGTGACAACCCGGCTGCCAGAGCAACCACTTTCCTTCGGTTGGGAACAATGGCACGCGTCACAGGACAGGAAGAGAAAGCGCGCGGTTACTTTGAGGTGACGCGGACGAATTCCGAAGCGTGGCTGGCGAAAAATCCGCAACGAGCCAGTATTTTCGAGGCGCGTTCTTTGGCGAAGATCGCGGTAGCCGACGCCGGTCTTGGCCGCAAAGAAGAAGCACTGCGGGAAGTGCAGCATATCCTGGAAATGTGGCCACCGACACGAAACGCCATTGTCGCGGCTGACATCGCACCGGTCGTAGCGACAGCTTACTTGTGGACGGGTGACCGCGAAAGTGCTCTGCATTTACTCGAGCAATTCGCAAAGGCTCCCTATGGGCCAACTGCGGGAGACTTAAAGCTGAATCCGGTCTGGGATGACTTGCGAAAGGATCCTCGTTTCGACAGGATCGTTTTCGAAGCAGCAAAGCCAATAGCGGTGGAGTGAGTTAGTAGCTAAACTCCGTTAGGCTCTTTCTGCGGGCTTCGCACAGCGAAGCTCCTGTTTACGCTCGACGGTTTCGCTCAAAATCGAGACAATTTGAAACAGCGTCCGCTGTGACCGAAGGGGAGGGCGAGTTATTTTCTGGCCAGCTTTAGTCCCGGTTTGGTCTCGACGATAGTTAGAGCAAGGACGAAACTGAATGCCAAACGTTTTCGGTCCCCAAGTTGATGTCTGCTGAAGTCAAACT
>DATHJP010000328.1:0-4257 GCA_035489695.1 Terriglobales bacterium | reverse complement strand
GAACTTGAGGGTAGTTTTGTTGGAAGTTGCAAGGTCAGCCGACCCGCCGATCAACCAAGGCACATTTTGCGCCACGATGTTGAGAACCTTGCCAGAACTTTCACGGGTGGCTATGCCTTTTGCATCCGCGGGAAATGTCGGCAGATTTTTGTCCCATCCATCCGGCAGCTCGTGATGCTGCATGCGATTGAGTTGATCCGCAAGGTCAGGATATTTTTTGCCGTATTCGCCAAATCGCTTTGTCCACTGTTGATGCAGTTCGGAGCCACGTTTCCCGATTCCTTCGCGAAAGTGTTCGCGTACTCCTCCCGGCACCAGGAACTTGGCATCCTCAGGCCAGCCATAGAATTTCTTGGCCAGCTTAACCTCGTCCTCGCCCAGCGGTTCGCCATGAGCTGCGCTAGTGTCTTGTTTATGTGGGGCGCCGTAGCCAATGTGGCTATCTACAATAATCAGAGTAGGACGATCTTTGGTCTGCTGAAAATTGCGATAGGCATCGCTCAGCATTTCCAGATCGTTCGCATCGGTGACGTGGCTTACGTTCCAGCCGTATCCCTGGAAACGCAGGCCCACGTCCTCGCTGAAAGACCACTCCGCGGGACCATCCAGAGTTACGTGATTGTTGTCGTAAATCCAACACAGGTTGGGGAGCTTCAGATGACCAGCCAGCGAAGCGGCTTCGCTGGCGACGCCTTCCATCATGTCACCATCACCGCACATGGCATACACGTTGTAATCGAAAAGCTCGAAGCCGGGACGGTTGTAGTTTGCCGCCAGCCACATGCCAGCCATCGCCATTCCAACGCTATTGCCAACACCTTGGCCCAACGGGCCGGTTGTAGTTTCTACGCCAGAGGTCAAGCGATATTCGGGATGTCCCGGGGTCTTGCTGTTGATCTGCCGGAATTTCTTGATGTCGTCCAAAGTGACGGCGAATTCGTCCTGCCGTTCATACTTGGAATTCACCGCACGGACGCCGGCCAGGTAAAGGAGTGCATACAACAGCATGGAAGCATGGCCGTTTGAGAGCACGAAACGGTCGCGGTTGGGCCAGAGCGGATCTTGCGGGTCATAACGCAGGAACTGCTGCCACAAACAATACGCCACAGGCGCCAGCGCCATAGGAGCGCCCGGGTGACCTGAGTTTGCCTGTTGCACCGCATCCATGGCCAGGGTGCGGATGGTATTGATGCTTAGGGTGTCCAGTTGCTTGCTGGTCAGCAACATTTGTTCGCTCGCCACCATAGCGTGTCCCTTTCGACGGCATCCGGCGGGTAGGAAACGCGACGGATGCACAAGGCGGATCGCTGGAAGATATGACAGAACCCGCAGCGGGTTCTCTTCAATCAGTTTACCAAGTTCTGCCGAGACGCGCCTCCGGGCGAAACCGATTCAGCACAGCACGTCGAAACGCCTCTCAACATCGGATGATGCGACCACAGGAAGGATTCAAAGGGCGGGTTTGTAACGCAAATATATTGTGAATAAACAGAAGACTAGCGCTTCATCTGCGCCAGGTATCCATGCTCGCTGGAGTAGCCCTCGCTAGTGCTCTCCACGAATTTCAGGAATTCGCGCAGGCTCTCTCGCTCAGTGGATTCCATTTGCGCAAATCGGATACGGATACCGAACGTAGGATTGCTCTTGGTGACAATGCCGGTAAGGATGATGCCTTTCACCCAAATCTTTCCATTGGCCACCCACAGACCCATCTCTATTGGCACACCGTTGGGAACGGGAGTGGCGGTTTCCACAAATGATCCACCAAGGCTGGTGTTAGACAAATTGCCCCAGATCGGTGTGGGCGAGCCTTGCACTCTCAGCTCGACGGCAACAAAACATTTCATGCGGGGATATTTCCGACGGTCCTGTCCCCAAGATGGTGTGAATATGTCCGGTTTAAACGGAGGTGAAGCTTCGGGCGGAGTTGCCGCGGGTGCGGTTAGGGATCCAGTCGAAGCTGCTGAACGGCCATGAGCGACGCTAGTTCCTGAACCACTCTTGATTTCCCGCATCGCCTCAACCAAGGCTTGATCGCGCCTCTCTGGCGGAGCATCGCGATAGGTCTGGAGCAGCTTGCGGAGATTCTTTACTACGTCGGGATCGGTCAGGAGCTGTGTCCAGTCCACCCCCCGCGCAGAAGTTTTCGCGTCGCTCATAGAGTTGAACGAAAAAAGGCAGTCATCGCCCTGCACCAGTGTGAACGCAGAGACGCTTAGCGACAAGATGACGGGGGTTACTTTCGTCAGTAATGCAGGCGATGGTTACTCTGCCTGTAGGCTCAACTCGAGATCTGGCGGCCATGTCTAAGTTTTATCGAGCTGGGGCGAACTAAACCGCTCTCTTTTTCTCGTGGCTAATGCAACCGCGAGCAACATGAGCACACTCACCAAGATCGGGAACCACACTTGCGAAACCCAGGGTACGGGAATCAGGAACAGCACATCCAAGTCTTTGAGTGATGCAGGCCAACGCACCGTAGCCCACAATCCCGCGTAGTAGCTGATATCCCAGGCTGCGAACGTCCACAAGAAAATTGCGCAGCGTTCTCTCAGTCTGGTTCCAGCCAGCAAAGCTAGTGTTGTCAGCATCACCATGGTGGCCGCCTCACGAATTACTTCAATCGTGAGCAGGCTTTCTGGAAATTCGTTGATGGATTCTTCTTGCTTGTAAGCCTCAGCCGAGGACCGACGAACGTCTGACAGGGTTCCGCGGTAGCCCGGGAGCAAACCGGTCGCAGCCCGCAAATAAATGACGACCGCGGATTCCACGAAACCAAAAGCGCTCGCAAAGACTGCCAGCAAAAGGAGCTGCCGCCTACTCACCACTAGGCCGTTTCGTCTCCACACTGTCCAAGCGAGGAACGGAATTAGAGCAAGCAGGTTGACCCACCATGGCTGTGCCAGCGCGTGGAAGTCTTGCATTATCATGAATCATAAACTGGCGGAGGGTCTTCTTCTACGTGAGAGCAGCTTCTTATCTACATGATTTAGTGTATGGACCAGAGTAGAAGCTTAAGTCAGGCTTCCAGCGAAGGTTCTACTCTGGTTCTGGGGGAACATAATGCTGACCCTTTTCAGGATTTTGGTGGCGGACGATCATGAAGTGGTGCGGCACGGGTTGCGCGCCCTTCTGGAAGCTCAACCCTCCTGGGTGGTATGCGGCGAGGCCTCCGACGGTAGGGAAGCGGTCGCCGCGGCGGTCGAGATGAAGCCGGACCTTGTGGTTCTCGATATTGGCATGCCCAAGCTCAATGGACTGGAAGCTACCCGTCAAATCCTGGCTTCGGTGCCGACAGCCAAAGTGCTCATTTTGTCACTCTACGAGTCTGAACAGATGATCCAGGAAGTCCTGACATCGGGCGCGCGCGGTTATTTGTTGAAGTCCGATGCATCCCGATATCTGGTTAAAGCCGCCGAAGCATTGAGGAACGGCAAAACCTTCTTCACACCGCGGTTTGGCCACCTGATACTGGATGGAACCCTGCGTCCGCATAGTGCCACTAAAGCGTCGTCACCGTCGGTGGTCAGTTTGACGGCTCGCGAACGCGAAGTCGTATACCTGCTCGGAGCAGGGAAGAGTACAAGAGAAGTTGCGGCAGCTCTGGATATGGCGGTGAAGACGGCCGAGACCCATCGCGCCCACATCATGCATAAGCTGAACCTTCACTCCATTACCGACCTGGTTCTTTATGCCGTCCGCAATGGAATTGTTACCGCGCCTGGACCTGGACGCGACTCGGTTGGAAACGGTAATGGACACTGCGAGCCCTCTACCTTGGCAACAAATGTCCAGGAAAGTGGAATTCCCCCGGCTGAATGTTAAGGTGTTCCCCAGCACCTTCAATAACTTGCGGGTAAAGTTGCCTTCGCGGGCAGTAAAGATGAGCTTAATAACGGGTAATCAACCCTTCTTGACTGCCGCTTTTGCAGGCAATTAAGATTGTCTGTTGAGGCGCATACCTCTGGCTCGGCAAGGTTAATACGAATGTCGAAGAGTGTTGTGCTTTCCTCACAAATCTTGAGCCGTCCCTGGGCTCGATATGCCTTTGCACTGGTGGCAACGGCGATTGCGGTGCTGGCCCGCTTTGCGGTAAATCCAGTTCTTGGCGACTACCTCCCCTATATCACTTTCTTTCCGGTGGTTGCCTTTTCGGCCTGGTACTGCGGCGTCATTCCCTCGATCCTGGTTACTATTTCTTCCCTGATTGGGGCTCAGTACTGGTTCATCCCACCTACTCACTCGCTTCGTATTCTC
>DATHJP010000327.1:0-10749 GCA_035489695.1 Terriglobales bacterium | reverse complement strand
AGGGAAGCCAGGCGGTCGAGACGGTCATCCGGCACTTTGGCCACGCCGACATGGGCCTCGCGCGGGTTGGCGTAGGCTTGTTCCGAAAGCTTTGCCTTGGTCAGAATGCCGAAAAGAGATGTCTTGCCTACTTGAGGCAGTCCAATAATGCCAGTTTTCATAAATGAGTAACGAGATGATAGCAGGAGGACGCAGTTGCTAGCGCCGGGCCATTAGCCGCCTGAAAGTTGTTGCGCGGTGAGATACACCACGACCAGACCTAAAAGTAAGACTCCGCCCTCCAGACGCGTTGACCATGCGTGCAGCGCATTGAACTGCTGCACTCGAACCGGATCGGTGGCAGCCACTGAATTTGTGTCAGGCATCGAGGCACGCAGCGTCGCCATCCTCGGTGAGATTCCAAATTGTGAAATCAGTGTTAGCGCGAGCATGAGGTAGAGCAGAACGTGTCGAGGTGAAAGCGGTTGCGCCGATCCCGCATGCAAGCGAGAGTACAGCATTGAAGTCGTCAGGAAAACGATACCGGAGACAATTCCAATCCAGTGCAAAGCGCCCAGAGACCGGCTCACGACTGATCCCGCCAAATGACGCGTTGGCAGCACGGAAAATACTGTCGGCGCAAGCACGAAGGAAAAAAAGATCAAGCCGCCCAGCCAGACGACGAGAGACAGCAGCATGAGATAACGAAAAAACGGCATGGCGATCCATTATCCGGGGTGGAAACAGGAAATGCCAGCAGTGACTCAACAAAGTGCAACTAGACTGGAACCGGCACGCTCTCCAGAATTTCCTGCATGACCTGTTCGGCCTGTTCGGATTTTTTTAAAACAGAGGAGTAGAGCGCGTTTACCACCACTCGATGGGCAAATACTGGGATCACCAGCGGCTTAAAATCTTCCGGAATGCAAAAGTTGCGACCGTCGAGGAAGGCCGTCGCTTGAGCGGCACGATAAAGCATCTGCGAACCCCGGGGCGAGACACCCAGCGAAAAATGTTCCGACTCGCGCGTTTTTTTCACGATGGCCAGGGTGTAGCTGACTAGCGATTCGTCCACGCGGACTTGTTTAACTACCTCTTGCATTTCCAGCACATCGGCAGCGGTCAGGATGGGTTGCAAGTTTTCTAATTGCGCTGTGCCAGCTTCGGATCTCAGGATGTCGCGCTCGGCATCGCCATCCGGATACCCCATGCGAACTCGCATTAGGAAGCGATCGAGTTGTGATTCAGGTAGCGGATACGTTCCATGATGTTCGACCGGATTCTGTGTTGCGATCACCAGAAAAGGCTGCGGCAAGGCGTAAGAGTGAGAGTCCACCGTGACCTGGTCTTCATTCATTGCTTCCAGAAGTGCCGATTGGGTTTTAGGCGTGGTGCGATTGATTTCGTCGGCCAGCAGGATATTGGTGAAAACCGGGCCGCGTTTGAATTCAAACTGCTGCTCGATGGCAGAGTAGATCGAAATTCCCAATACGTCGGAGGGAAGCATGTCGCTCGTGAACTGCACCCGTTGGAAGCTGCAATCGAGAGCACGGGCCAGTGCCTGACCCAGGGTTGTCTTGCCCACGCCTGGGACGCCTTCGATCAGCAGGTGGCCCCGGGCCATCATGGAAACCAGTGCTAGCCGGATAACGTCGTCTTTGCCACGAATCACCTTGCGCAACGCGGCTTCCAGCTCTACCGCGCGCTGAGAAATGGTAAACACGGTTTCGGAGGACATTGGATCGATTTTACTATGCGCTCAGATGTGATCCTCAGGGCTGGGGCCACGGCTGGGTACCAAAGTCATGGCATCAGCTTAGTCTTTTGGTTGGCCGCTATCGATTAGAACGATTAGATCACGCAACTTGCAAAAATAGTTGGCTGAAGTCCGAGAAGGAGCGTCCTACTGGGTGAACTCGGCCGGGCGTCCGGTCAATCGCTCGATACGCTTCGCGATGGGCGGATGCGTGGAGAACAAGCTGCCAAAGTTCATTCCCAGCAAAGGTTGGATAATGAATAAATGTGCCGTCGACGGTGTCGCTGCCATGGGCACGCGCCGCGAGTAGGCATCCAGTTTCGCCAGCGCACTGGCTAGAGCATAGGGGTTGCCGGTGAAATGCGCTCCGGTTTCGTCCGCCTGATATTCGCGGGAACGCGAAACCGCAAGCTGAATGAGCACAGCAGCGATCGGCGCCAGAATCAACATCAACAGGGAACCAGCCCCGCCGCCACGGCGATCGTCGCGGTCCCCCATTCCGCCAAAGAAGAAACCAAAGCGGGCGACATACGTAATCGCGCCGGCAATCGTAGCTGCGATCGAACTGATCAGGATATCCCGATTATTGACGTGCCCCAGTTCGTGCGCCAACACGCCTTCCAATTCTTCATCATTCAACAGGCCAAGGATGCCATGAGTGACAGCAACCGAGGCATGTGCCGGATTGCGTCCGGTGGCAAAAGCGTTGGGAGACTCCGTGGGAATCACATAAATCTTCGGCATAGGAAGCCCGATTTTCTGAGTGATCCGTTCTACCACGCTATAAACCCTCGGCAACTGCTCTCGCGTTACCGGTTGTGCGCGGTAAGTGGCGAGTGCGATCTTGTCGGAAAAGAAGTACGCGATGAAATTAGTTCCGGTGGCGATAATTAGCGCCCACATCATGCCGCTCTGGCCACCAAAGGCGCGCCCGATCGCCATCAGCAGCAAGGTCAAGGCGGTGAGTAGAAAAGCGGTCTTGAATGTATTTCCCATACAGCCTCCCTACCACTATAGATGCTTTGCGGGACTACGGGATGCACGGGTGCAGAAGAGAGAGCACACCAAGAAGGTAGAACTTAGTTGGTTTTTGTCACGACGCGCTTGAGCGCTCGTTCCAGGGTTTGATCCAGCGCGGCTTTTGCCTTTTCATATTCCGCTTGCGAGATGTGACCCTGCTTGTGTTCGACCTCGAGCTCAAACAGTTCTTCTTTGAGAGCTTCGAGTAAAAGGCCGGAGCGTCCGGACGCGGAAGGTGTTGCTGGGCGAGGAAGTTCGGGCAACTCGATATCAGAAGAATTAGCCAGTGAGGTCTTGCGCGAGCGCTTGGTGATGTAGACCGCACCTGCTGCCAGCACCAGTGCGAATCCGCCCAGAATGTACCAGCGATATTTTTCCAGCGGGTCGGGAGCATCAATGGGCGGCCCGAGGCCTCCACCTGGACGTGAATCCCGGCCTGCTGTCGTCCCGCCGGCAGCTTGGCTGGCTCCCTCCTGATTGCTTTCCGGGTCGGTCATAGTGCCGGTGCCAGAAATCTTGAAGGCTAACGGTTGTCCGGCCTTGGTGTTGGACGCCACCTGCACAACAGCATCCGGCTGACGCGGATCATGCATCGAGGCGAAGGCTGCTCCTGAGCTTGCCGCAAACTGCATGGTTTTCGGCAGCATGACGACGAAGTGCTGCGACCCATAAAGTTCTTTCGGATCAATAGTTGCCTCGCCACGGTACGGCGAATGAAATACGACCTGGAACTGCGTCTCGCCTGGACGCAGCGGGAAGAGGAAGGCGTAGCGGTTCTTCTCTTTTTGCGGAACTGGCGCGGAGTTGAGTGGTTGACCGCCTGCCGTCATGGCAATAGCGGTGTCCACCTGCGCTCCATCGGGTAAGTAGAATTCGAAATTCTGATCGTTCATCTGGGTGCGCGGCGGCTTGGATTCGTTGTTCACCGCGAATAGACGAATTCCCTGCAATTCATTGCCCTGGGCTTGGAAGCGCATGACGTCGGCCGTCACACTCAGGGCATCGACTTTCTTAGAAACATCGTAGACCACAACCTCCACCGAGGAAGTCCCCGGACGCACCACGCGATGGTAGGTCACGCCTTGATGGATGGCACGAACCAGATGCGGCGACGCTGCGTCATCGACCTTGAAACTAAAAGCTCCTTTAGCGTCGGCCTTCGTGTGGCCGGCTTCTTCCATGCCCTGCCCCAGCTTGAGCAGCACGACTTCGTCTCCGGCTCCGGGCTTATTCGAAGTGCCGTTCTTCACTGTGCCGGTGAGAGTTTCAGCCGGGCTGAACGCGGCGGCCGCAAGCAACAAGGCAAGAAGGACGCATGCCTGGCGCCACACGAATTTTGTTCGCGCGAATTTCAAATCCTCGCCCCTTTTTCGCTGCGGCGTGAATGGCTGCCGCTCGCCTTTTCCAGACGCGCGATCTCAGCCAGCACGGTGGCGGCTTCTTCTTCTAGAGAAGACTTGAGCGACTGATAATCGGAGTCCGGGAACTTGCCGGCCTTGTACTCGAAATTCAGGTCACGGAGGTTCTCGTAAACCGCTTCTTGACGTTCACGCAAGTAGGCGACCCGGGTCTTTTCCGCTCCAAGATGCAGCTTGCCGGGCAAATAGAAGATGTAAAACAAGGCGGTGGCCGCGATCAGAGCGCAAATCAGGACGATAGTCATACCTGCGTGTCCTTTCTGGCTTGCTCGCGATAGCGTTCCAGTTCCGCATTGTTTGCCCGGCCGATTACGCCTGCGGGAATCGCTAGCGGGCGCGTTCTCCATGTGCGCACAATCAGCACCACCGTGGTTAGACCGAGCACCAGCACGAGATACGGCATAACCCATGCCACACGGTTGAAACCAGTGGTAGTGGGAGCGATCAGGACGGTGGGTCCGTATTTTTGGACGAAGGCTTGCAGGGTCAAATCGTCACTATCGCCGCGGTCAACATAAGATGCTAGTTCGCCGCGCATGCGATCGGAATAAGTGCAGCCCACGTGGTTGCACTCCAGCAACACCTGGTTGCAGCTGCACACGCACATTACCTTGTGACCCAGGGTTTGAAAACGAGCGTCCTGGTCAGTTCCGAGAAATGCAAATAGAGCTGCGATAAGGAACGTAAGCTGCGCCGTCTTTAGCAGAAGGTTGCGCATCAGTCTCCCGCTCCCACCGGCGCAGTCTGGATTCGCGCCGGGGCGGTTACGCGCACGGGCACTGCATTTGGAATAAGGGCAACCACGGTGCCGGCGATCATGATCCAAACCCCCACCCAGATCCACATCACCAGCGGATTCAAATGAACCTTAAGAATGGGCCGGCCAGTATCCTGGTTCAGGCCCTCATACACCAGGTACAGATCTTCTTTGAAGGTGGAACGGTTGGCGACCATGGTGGACGTCTGCTGGCTGGCTTTGTAGAAACGCCGCTCAGGATATAGCGTGTCAATCTGCTTGCCGCCCTTGAACACATCAACGATGGCCCACTCGCTACTGTAATTCGGCTTGTCCTCCTGGGTGTAGGAGCGGCACACCAGCGTGTAAGCGCCCAGACTCATTTTGTCGCCGTAACCCATCTCCTGCTCTTTATCCTGATTGAAGGCAGCGCCCGCGAAACCGATCATGATGACGATCACGCCGAAGTGAACGATGTAACCACCATAACGCCGAGTGTTGCGATGCGCCAGCTGCACCATCGAGCCGAACAGACTCTGACCGGTGTGTCCTTTGATGACTCGGCCGCCGCGAATGAATTCCGAAATCACAGTCAAACCTACGAGCGCTGAAAGCATGATCGTCATTAAGGAATAGAGATACGACATATCTTTCCAGGGACGAATCCCGACCACGATCAGCACGGCACCGATCGCGAGCGCGCCCAGCGCCGGCCACAGGAAATTACGTTTCAGGCTCTCGATAGAGGTCTTGCGCCACGCCAGCAGCGGGCCCACCGCCGTCAGCAGTAAGAGCAGCAACGCTACCGGCACGTTCACGCGATTGAAGAACGGCGGACCAACTGTAACCTTATTTCCTTGGACCCATTCCGACAGAACCGGGAACAGCGTGCCCCACAACACGGTGAAACAAGCCACCAGCAGAAGCAGATTATTGAACAGGAAGCTGGACTCGCGGGAAACCAGCGATTCTAGTTTGTGCTCGCTGCGCAAATGCGAGCGATTCTTTACGTAGAAAAAAAGACAAACCGCAAATGTAACCGCCAGAAAACCCACAAACCAATCGCCGATCGACGATTGTGCGAAAGCATGGACGGAACTGACTACGCCGCTGCGCGTCAGGAATGTGCCGAAGATGGAAAGCAGAAACGTGGAGAAGATCAGCCACATGTTCCAGGTCTTCAGCATCCCGCGTTTCTCTTGCATCATTACGGAGTGGAGGAAGGCAGTGCCGGTGAGCCAGGGCATCAGCGATGCGTTCTCCACCGGATCCCAGCCCCAGTAGCCTCCCCAACCCAGGACTGAATAGGCCCAGTGCGCGCCCAGAAAGACGCCGCAAGTAAGAAAGCCCCAAGTCACCATCGACCAGCGGCGAGTGATCTGAATCCACTTTTCACCCGGATAACGCATGATCAGCGCGGCCAGGGCAAAAGCAAACGGCACGGTGAAACCCACGTACCCCAGGTACAGCATGGGCGGATGGATTACCATCTCCGGATATTGCAGGAGCGGATTAAGGCCGTTGCCATCTTGCGGCAAGGTGCCCTGCATGAGAGCGAAAGGATGCGCGGCAAAATTCAGCAGCATCAAAAAGAAGACTTGAACCGCGGCAATGATGACCGATGCGTGGGCAAAAAGCCGGCTGTCGGTTTTGTACCGCAGCCGGAGAACCAATCCGTAAGTTGCCAGTAGCAGCGACCAGAACAGCAAAGAACCTTCCTGCCCGGACCACAGTGTGGCGAACTTATAAGCGCCCGGCAGATCGCGATTGCTGTGATGAAATATGTAGGCGATCGAAAAGTCGTCCTGGAAAGCGGCAATGACCAAAACCAGCGCCGCGAGAAAGACCATCGCGAACGTAGCTATTCCGGCGCGCCGTGCGGTTTCTCCCAAGCGCTCCGCTGCCGGCCCTTTGCGGACCAGCGCCACCAACCCGGCAAGAAACGAGTAGGCACTCAACATCAGTGCCAGTAGGAGCGCAAAACTGCCTATTTGCGACATGGATAACCCGTGCCTATTTTTTCAGAAACAGTGCACTGAGGCAACCGCTAAAGACAGCGAAGATGGTGATTCGCGAGGCCGTCTAGCTCAGCTTTGACGCGGTCCGATTAGGAGTCTTTTTCCAGAGCCTCGCGAACCTGCCGGATCAGTTCTTCGGGCTGACAAGGTTTGTGCAGGAAACTAACCTTGAGTGCTGAATATTCCTCTTCCGCTTCGGCAAGGCCGCTGACCACAATAACCGGTACGTCTGGACTGGCGAGACGGAGTTCCTTTACAAAAACCGATCCGCTGGCGCCCGGCATGACGTGATCGGTGACGATCACCCCTAAGGTCTTTGTAATTGCAGGATCGCGCAACAATTCCAGTGCCGCTTCCGCCGTGCTGGTCGTGCACACAGAAAAGCCAGCCTCGCGCAGCACCGCTTCCCGCACATGCAGTTGCGCGGGATCGTCGTCAATGATCAGAACTTGAGCCATGGGTCGCGTTTTAGACCGGATTTCAGAAGAAGAGCCCGCAACGGCGTCAAACAGAACTGGGACTTCCGAACCTAAGCACTCTGCTGCTGATTATAACGAGCCAGTATCTCACGTTCTGCAACCAGCCAGTCCTCATCCTCATGGCCAGGCGTGCCGCCTCGCTCTTGATAGAGTTCGTAAGCGCGACGGCGGATTTCCGCTTCAATGTCTACCGAGGCGGAATTCTTCTTCGCCTCGGGCATCAGAGCTATTTGGGACGTGGAATTCGTGGATGCGACCGGCTTGTTGCCAGCATCGCCATTACGGGGAGTTTTAGTTCGCGCCATATAGGAATACTCCTTACAGATACCAAGGTTCAGCAATGAACCGAATTGATGAATTAACCACATACACGGCTGGCCGCCAACAGATAAAGTGCCCAGAGGGATTTTGTGGCGGGTGTGTACTCATAATAAACCCGATGGCTGTGGATGTGTAGAAGAGAACAAAAAAATATGACTTGCTAATCCGCATTTTGTGGATTAGTAGAAATCGTGCGAGCTGGTCTGAGCGCGGGTGATGGGAAGGGGCAGTACGCGGGCGGCCTTGACCGAAATGACGTTATCCTGATTCTGTAGAATCCCTTCCACCATCAGAAATTGCTCGGAACTGAGGAGCAACCGGTTTTTCTGAAATAAATCTGGGGTGACAATGGCATTGGCGACGCCGGTTTCGTCCTCCAGGCTTAGAAATACAAATCCTTTGGCCGTTCCCGGACGCTGCCGGGCGATGACTCCTCCGGCAATACGCACATTCTGGCCATTACGAATTCCACTGAGTTCGATGGCGGTGCGCACGCCCATGGTTTGCATCTTTGCTCTGTGATACGCCATGGGATGTGGACCCACCGTCATCCCTGTGCCGCGGAAGTCGGCTACCAGCCGTTCTTCATGGTTCATAGGACGCAGCGGAGACTTGGAATCGAGTTCCGGAAAACCTTCCAGCAACGGGCCGGAATAACGCACCGCACGTTCAACCTGCCAGAGAGCATCGCGACGATGAAAACTATTTTCGATTGCCGATTGCCGATTGCCGATTTCAGAATCCGAACCTTGTCTCTGAGAAATGCCAATCGAATTCAGCACTCCGATTTCTGCCAGAGTGTTCAGTTCATCCTTGCGCAGCTCAGGGACACGGCGTACCAGATCATGAGTGGAAACAAAGGCAGCGCAATTGCGCTCTCGCACCAGGGTTTGAGCTACTTCTTCACGCAACCCACGTGCATAGCGTAGACCCAGACGTAGCGCAGGGCCTTCGCCTCCCTGTTCCAACGTACAAAGCCAATCGGACTTTAGTACATCCATGGGCAGCACTTTTAGTCCATGGCGTTGCGCATCCTTGACGATCGTAGCCGGACGATAAAAGCCCATGGGTTGATTGTTCAGCATGGCAGCTGTGAAGGCAGCCAGGTAATGACATTTCAGATAGGCGCTGGCATAAGCAATCAGCGCGAAGCTGGCAGCATGAGATTCGGGAAATCCGTATAGAGCGAAAGAAGTAATGGAGAGAATGATCTGCTCCTGAGCTTCGCGTGAAATACCATTGCGTTCCATGCCGGCGCGCAATTTGATTTCGATTTGCTTCATGCGAGCTTCCGAGCGTTTGAATCCCATGGCGCGCCGTAGTTCTTCGGCCTCGCCTCCACTAAAGCCGGCGGCGATCATCGCTATGCGCAGCAACTGCTCCTGAAAGAGTGGCACGCCCAAGGTGCGCGACAGCACAGGCTCCAGCGAAGGATGCGCATAGGTCACCGCTTCGCGTCCCATGCGGCGCTGTAAGAATGGATTCACCATCTGTCCGACAATCGGTCCGGGACGAATGATTGCCACCTGCACCACAATGTCGTAAAAATGTCGCGGACGCAGACGCGGCAGGCAGGACATCTGGGCACGGCTTTCGATCTGAAACATGCCGATTGTGTCAGCTTTCTGCAGCGCCGAATAAACCACGGGATCATCCTGCGGGAGATGAGCCAAATCTATTTCTTCACCGTAATTATTGCGGATGAGCTGGATGGAATCTTCCAGCACCGCCATCATGCCTAAGCCGAGCAGATCGACTTTGATGATGCCCAGATCGTGGCAATCGTCTTTGTCCCACTGCACAACGACTCGTCCCGGCATAGACGCAGGTTCCAGCGGCACCACCGAATCAAGCTGACCCTGACAAATCACCATGCCGCCGGAATGCTGGCCGAGATGACGCGGCAAATCCTGTGCAGCTACACACAATTCAAAATATTTTCGTAACCGGGGATGATTTATATCTAGCCCGGCATCGCGGAAATGATGGTCGAAGGTGTCGTTTTCGTCTCTGTATTCCCAGGTAGAGACCGCGGCAGAAACTTTGTCCAGAGTTTCGGGGTCGAATCCCAGGGCCTTTCCCATTTCCCGTGAAGCCAGCCGGCTGCGGTAAGTGATGACGTTGGCGGTCATGGCCGCGCCACGCTCGCCGTAAAGTTTGTACAAATACTGGATTACGCGCTCACGTTGATCGCCGCTGGGAAGATCAAGATCGATGTCTGGCCATTCACCACGCTCTTCAGAAAGAAAACGTTCAAAAAGCAGATCCATCCCAACCGGATCCACCGCAGTAATGCCAAGCGAATAGCAAACTGCACTGTTCGCGGCCGAGCCGCGGCCCTGAACCAGAATGCCTTGTGCGCGGCTGAAACGGACCAAGTCCCAAACAATAAGGAAGTAGCCGGCGAGGTCCAGCTTTTCTATAAGTGTCAGTTCGCGTTCAATCTGATGCCGGGTGCGTTCGCGAACGTCTCTGCCGGCGCGGCCATAATGCTGCTGCGCACCTTCTTCAGTTCGCTGGCGCAGAAATGACATCATGGTCTCGCCTTCAGGCACGGGATATTTGGGGAACTGATATCCCAGATCGTTGAGCGTGAACTCAAGCCGGGAAGATAGTTCCAGCGTGTTCGCAACGGCTTCCGGAAAGTCCGCGAAAAGTTGTTGCATCTCCTGCTGGGATTTCAGGTGACGCTCGGAATTACGCGCTAGCAGACGTCCCGCAGTAGCCAGGGTGCGTTTGTGACGAATGGCAGTGAACACGTCACATAGTTCGCGCTGGCGAGGACTGGCATAGCAGACGCCGTTCGTCGCCAATAAGGGGAGCTGAAGCGACCGGGCAATTTCGACTGCAGCGCGGTTGCGCGCTTCCTGGTCGCGATGAAAGTGCCGTTGCAATTCGACATAAACATTGCCGCGACCAAAAATTTCTGTCAGGCGTTCCACTGCGCGTCGCGCTTCATCCATGCCACCATGTGCCAGAGCGGTAGCCAAGGGGCCGTCATCACCGCCAGTAAGGCAAATAA
>DATHJP010000326.1:0-2750 GCA_035489695.1 Terriglobales bacterium | reverse complement strand
ATCCATGACGTGGACATTTTCCGGCGCGGCGTTGAGCAAGGTTTCTATTAAGGACTCCGTGGCCAGTCCGACGTGCAGATGCTCCTTCTCGAGAGTGAATTGTGCCTGGCGAGCGGGATCAAACTCCTCCTCGGCGCCATCGCGGGCGGAAAGATGCTCCTCGGAAGTTTGCATTTCGCCGACAGAGGCCAGCGCCCGGATTAAAATCCGTTCCGCATCCGTCACTTGAGTTTCGAGTGGCGCTTTCAACGCGGCGGCCGATCGAGTGTTGGCTGCATGTTTCAGTTCCTGTCGTAAAACCGCGGAATCGATTCCTAGTTTCTGGGCGATCTCGCGCGCCAGCTCATCGCGGACAATCCGGCTGGGAATTCTCTGTATGTGGGGCAACAGATAATTCACCGCCTTTACCTTGCCTTCCGCGCTGCGAACGGGGAATTGAACTTGCGCACGTTCAATCAGGTAATCGAAATAACGCTGCGCATTGCGAAGCGCCTCGACGTAAGCATCCTTTCCCTTGCGGCGCAGGAAGAGGTCAGGATCGAAACCAGATTCGAGAGTCAGCACCTTGATTTGGAACTCTTCTTCTACCAGTAGACCTAGTGTGCGTTCAGTGGCCTTGGCGCCGGCGGTGTCCGGATCGAAGTTCACCACCACATTCTTGCTGAACCGCGCCAGCAACTTGGCTTGCAGCTCGGTGAACGCAGTGCCGGAGCTGGCAATCACATTGTGGAAACCCGCGGCGAACACGGAAATGCAATCCATCTGGCCTTCCACCAGGATGGCGTAATCCAGTTTGCGAATGGCCTCCTTGGCTTGGTCCAGGTTGAACAGCACACGCGATTTCGAATAAATCGCAGTCTCCGGCGAGTTTAGATATTTGGGACCAGCCTTTTCGTCGGTCGATAAGGTGCGTCCAGTGAAGGCGATCACGCGTCCGCTCTCGTTGGTGATGGGAAACATCACGCGATTGCGGAACTTCGAATACATGGCTGCAGCGGATTTGCCCTGCTGTTCCTGAGAGCCGGTCGCGGATGGCTGACGGCTTTCTTCCTGCTTCCACGAAAACAGCCCGGATTCCCGCAGAATGTCTTCACCGAATTCGCCCCGTAGCCGGTCGCGCATCAGAAATCCTGAATCGGGTGCATAGCCGACGCGAAAGCGCGCGATGGTTTCTTCGTTCAATCCGCGTCCCGCCAGATATTCGCGAGCATGTGCGCCTTCCGCCCGCTTGAGATACTCCTGAAAAAACGCGCTGGCACGTTCATGAACGTCGAGCAGCACGCCGCGCACCTTGGCTTCCCTGGCTTCCGCCGGACTGCTGTAACTCGCCTTGGGCAGCGCGATGCCAAGTTTCTGCGCGACCGTCCTCACCGCCTCGGGGAAAGTAACGTTCTCGATTTTCTGTACGAAGCTGAAAACGTCTCCCGACAACCCGCATCCGAAGCAGTGATAGAACTGCCGCGTGGCATGCACGGAAAACGATGGCGTCTTCTCACTGTGAAAGGGACAAAGCCCTGAATAATTCTGCGCCCCAGCCTTCTTCAGCTTGACGTAGTCGCCCACAATGCGGACGATGTCCGCCTGCTGCTTGACGATTTCCTTAAAGTCACCGGAGTCGGTCATGGTTGGAGCGATAGTTATCCGCTGGAATTGTGAGGCATAGAACGGCTGAGGGGAATATCGCAGGAAGGCCGGGCTTTCGGAAAAGCTGTGGATTTTGCCGCTTATTCGTTGACGCCTTCGGAAAACTCGGCCTTATTCGAGCTTCTTCGGCCCTGTCATGCTGAGCGGAGGCTGGCCGGCCGCTTGCGACCGGCCAGGCGTAGTCGAAGTATCCCTACCTGTCCCACGCTCCTCCATCCACGGATACCAGCCCTTGGCCAAGTCCAGCCAATGCGGATTCACCGATTCGATCAGGGCGACCTTCTTGCTGCGACGCCAGCCCTTGAGTTGTTTTTCGCGGGCGATGGCTTTGTGGACATCGCCAAAAGATTCCCAGTAGAGCAGGCGCTCCACGTCATATTTATCGGTGAAGCTTTCCAGGCGGTGGAACCTGTGCTCGAAGGCGCGCTTGTGCAGGTTGCCGGTGACACTGATGTATAGGGTTCCCGGAGAGACTTCCCATGATGTACACGCAGTAGCTCTTCCTCTTCATGGACGCTTTCGTGGTGCTATAGGGATTCTTCGACTTCGCGTTCCCTGCGCTTCGCGCAGGCAACGCTTCGCTCAGAATGACAAGCGTGAGGGTATTACCGCAGGGTTGCAGTGATGATGGTCACAAGCAAGATCAACTAAGCCTACAATGGGACTGCGTAGCACTTAGTAGTCGCGGGCACGATGGGACGGAGGAAAACCTTACTTCACGTACCTGTAGTTGACCCGAACACGCCTTCCGCAGTACAGTTTGCCCCGCCAATCCGGCCCCGGGCTCAATCCATTTTCGACAATCTTATTTTGGAGGAACGCTTATGCAGAGAAAAACGTCGCTGCTATGGCTGGTTGTAGGAGTTTGCCTCCTGGCGGCACTAACTATCTACCGCCTGCAGAAAGTCAATCCGGTACAGGCGCAAGAAGCTGCCAGCGCACCCAAGACGGCCTCGCCCGCTGACGGCTACAACATCCATGTACTCGCTCCTCATCTGGTCGATGGCAAACAGATGGGGCCATACCACCACTATTGCAAGGTGATGGCTCCCGATCCGCAGATTGTTTGCCTGATTTATGAATCCACGGAACTGAATGCTGTGCTG
>DATHJP010000325.1:0-7393 GCA_035489695.1 Terriglobales bacterium | reverse complement strand
TGACATCCGTGCTCATAATTGCTCTCCTACCTCGTAATCAGCGCTGGCTATCTAATCGTTACCAGCTCTACCTGGGTCTTGGCCTGAACATCTTCGGGCGAGGCCGGATCTTCTTTCATCTCTGATATCTTGATGCGCCGCAGTACGCCCTCGATGCTGTCATTCACCCGGCGCAGCGGCTCCCGAATAGTGCAACGATCGGTTTGGTCGCACTCACCGCGAACCGTAACGCAGGAAGTGATGAATAACGGCCCGTCGATCGCCCTGATCACCTCGAACGCAGTAATGCTCGCCGGATCGCGCGCCAGAGTGTAACCACCGTTTGTTCCGTGCTGAGAGTGCAGCAAGCCGGCTTTCACCAGGCGCTGTAGAATCTTCGCCAGCGCTTCCTGCGGTATCCCGTAGGCTTCAGCGACATCCTTGGCACTGCACGAGCCGTTTTGCGCGTGCTCGGCCAGATGCTTCATGGCCATTAAGCCGTAATCCGCCTTCTTGGTCAGTTTTAGCATTTACCTAAATCCGACTGTTTTAGTCGGATATGACTATTCTAGAGACCTGGGTTGTCAAATGCAAGTAGCCGCAGCCAACTGAGGAAAACCGGGCTTCAAATGTAACTATTTATAGCTAAACAGCTTAGGAGTTTTAGAGAGCATCGGCCGAGGGCAAAAAAGGAGTCCCCTGAGAGACTCGGAAGTCCTGTACGGGCAAAGTGCCATTGAAGTATTGAAAGTCCCAATGCCCTATCGACGGAAGATTGAATCGTGGGGCTTGACAACTAAATCAGCCGTTCTACAATACCGGACAAATTCCGGCAAAATTCGTTCTGGCCCGCTCGGGCTAGAAAACAGCCCGGATTTATGAATCCAATCCCGCCGTCCCAACTCCCCGAGAAGAGAAGTGACATGCCAGAATGTAAGCATCCCCGCGTGCAAATCGTGGCCCGCGAAGAAGACACCGAATTCGTCGAGTGCCTCGAATGCCGAGAGATCTTCGAAGCCAGCGAATTCAAAGATATGACCATCGAAGAGACCAAACTGACGAACGAATCCTGATTGCTTTCCTCTCTGCTAACAATTTGCCAGACCTCACGCGATACGTGTGTTCTGAACCAGTGGGTTGGGCGGTAACGAACGTAACCTTGGCTCCGGGCTTTCAACTTGGTGGGGCATTCACACTCTGTTAGTGTCGCCCCGGGGAAGCTCGTTTCCCGGAGAAGGCAATGCCACGTGTGGCTCTGGTTGTAGACGACTCGATGCTAATCCGGCACACGGTATGCCGATTTCTGGAAGAACGTGGCTTTTCCGTAGAGTCCGCCTCCAACGGTGAGGAGGCCTTAGAAACTCTTAAAAGGATTCGCCCTGACATCATCATTACGGATATGCAAATGCCCAAGATGAACGGCGGCGAGTTTATCACTGCTCTCAAAAGTCAGGCTGCGACTGCCAACATCCCAGTCGTGATCGTGGCCGGACGTCAGAGTGGCTTCGACGAAAGGGAGGAGCGCGCTCAGTTCGCTATCTTTAAAGATATCGATATTGAAACTCAACTGGCCAAAGCGCTTCAGACCATCTTGCCTCCCGCCGTCAAAGGCCAGGCTTCAGGCAAATAAACATTGGCTGTTGAGCCTTTGTCTCTATCCCTGGCTGAGAGCCATTCCTGCTTCTGCAGAAAAATCCATAGCCGCAAACTCTTTTGCCAGGAACTTGGGATAGGCCGCAGCCGCGATCATCGCCGCATTGTCGGTTGAAAGCGGGCGAGAAGGAAAGTACACGGCCACACCTTGTCTTCCCGCGTCCCGTTCGAAGCTTAGGCGAAGTTCATTGTTGGCTGCCACGCCTCCGGTAACGAACAAGGTTGCTGCGTCGTAAGCCCTGGCAGCCACCAGAGTCTTTCCAACCAGATCCGACACCATCGCGTGCTGAAAGGATGCGATCAAATCCAGGGTCTGCTGGTCGCAGTGTTTTAGATAAGCATTGAGGCTAGGCTTGGCGATTGCCGCCAGGCTTTTTTGGCGGGCTGCAATGGAAGCCTGCATCTGGTGGGTTTCAACATAGCGCAAGACGGCGGTTTTAATCCCGCTATACGAGAAATCAAACCGCGGTAAATCTTTCCCGGACGGCCGCGATCTTCGATCCCGATGTTTGATCTGAGAAAGCGTGAACTGTACCGCCCTCGGATTCCCATGACCTGAAAGCCGGTCGATGATTGGACCGCCCGGATATCCTAAGCCGAGCAGCTTGGCAACTTTATCGAAGGCTTCGCCGGCAGCATCGTCGCGCGTCTGCCCAATGTTTTCGTACGACCAACTGTTTCCCCGCGCCTCGGCTCGATAGAGATGCGTATGTCCGCCCGACACCACTAACGCCAGGACCGGAAAGTTGATCTGGTAGTTGCCCTTTTGGCGTTCCTCCAGCAGCACAGCGTGAATGTGGCCTTCGAGATGATTGACCGCAATCAACGGCTTATCCAGCGCGAACGCCAGCGCCTTGGCGTAACTGATGCCCACCAAAAGCGCGCCCGCCAAACCGGGCCCCTGCGTCACAGCCAGCGCGTCGATGGAGTTGTAGGTTCGTCCTGCGTCGGTAAGCGCCTTGCGTACGACCGGCACGATCGCCCGAAGATGTTCCCGCGAAGCCAGTTCCGGCACCACGCCACCATAGGGCTGATGAGTCGCAATCTGTGAGAACACGACGTTCGAGGCGATCCTCTCTCCACTGCACACTACTGCGGCGGCAGTCTCGTCGCAGGAACTCTCGATGCCCAGGATGTAGGTGTCGGCCATTGACAATATATTATCTGTTACGAGAGTCGGGCCATGCCGAAAGACTTCGCCGTTTCGATCCTCCGAAGCCTGCAAGAAGCAGGTTATCAGGCCTATTTCGTGGGCGGATGTGTACGAGACATGCTTCTCGGCCGTGAACCTGCGGACTACGACCTGGCCACGGACGCCACGCCCGATCAGGTCATGCGAATCTTTCCTGAAACATACGCCGTTGGGGCGAAATTTGGCGTCGTGCTGGTGCCTTCTGCCGGCGCGAACGAAAACGAAGTAGTCGAAGTGGCCACGTTTCGCAGTGACATCGGATACAGTGACGGCCGGCATCCTGATCAGGTCCGTTACAGCAAGGATCCTCGGGAAGATGTTGAGCGCCGCGACTTCACTATTAATGGTTTGCTCCTGAATCCGATCAACCAGGAAGTACTTGACTTTGTCGGAGGACGCAAAGACCTCGAATCCCACATCATCCGCGCCATTGGCGAACCCGAGCGTCGCTTTGCCGAAGACAAGCTTCGTATGCTGCGCGCGGTTCGCTTTGCCGCGCGTTTCAGCTACACCATTGAGCCGGTAACTTTTGTAGCCATTCAGAAACTAGCCCCGCAAATTCATCAAGTCAGCCGTGAGCGTGTTCGCGACGAACTCACCAAAATGTTGACCGAAGGTCATGCGCGAAACGCTTTCTTGCTGCTGGATCAAACTGGTCTGCTACGCGAGGTCTTGCCCGAAATCTCAGCCATGAAAGGCGTGGAACAACCGCCGCAGTTTCATCCGGAAGGCGACGTTTTCGTACATACGCTGCTCTTGCTCGACAAACTGCCGCAGCCTTGTCCACCGACTCTGGCGTGGGGCGCGTTATTACATGATGTGGGCAAGCCCGCAACCTTTCGTATCGCACCAGATCGCATTCGCTTTGACGGCCACGTGGACGTCGGAATAAAGATGGCGGAAGAGATCTGCCGGCGTCTGCGCTTCTCCAATGACGATGCCGAGCAAATAATCGCGTTGGTTGGTAATCACATGCGCTTTGCGCAAGCCCAGCAGATGAAGGAATCCACATTGAAGAAGTTCATGCGGATGCCTCGCTTCGAAGAACACCTCGAACTTCACCGCATGGACTGCCAGGCCAGCCATGGTGATTTGACATCATTCGATTTCGTACGCGAGAAGATGGCTGCGACGCCGGTGGAAGTTATGCGGCCTGCTCCTTTGATTTCGGGCGACGATCTGATCGATGCCGGCTACTCACCTGGTCCTCAGTTCAAAGAGATTCTCGCCGCTATTGAAGATGGTCAACTTGAGGGCCGCTTGCGGGACCGGGATGCAGCCATGGAATTCGTGCGCCAGCAGTATCCAACTGCGTAAGGACAGAAAGGCCTTCACCCGTAGTAGTGCTAAAATCGAAATTTCTTGCCCGATAAGAAGGTTTAAGATGAACCGACCGATGCAGCACGCGGCAGCAGGTCTGGAAAAAATAGTGACCAACGCGTTGCGTCGAGTTCCTGCAAAAGAGGCGCCTCTGCTCGCCTGGCCGCTGGCCTGCGGACACGCTGTCGGCGAGAGAACGCGAGCCATGGATTTTGCCCAGGGTATTCTGCGGGTAGAGGTCCCGGACGCGAGTTGGAGGACCGAGCTAAAGGCGCTCGCACCGCAATACGTCGCGGTCATCAACCGCTATGTCAGCGAGAGCGTCAAACGGATTGAGTTTGTCATTGCGGGCAGAGCCGCGGGCGAGGGCGTCCGCGTCACACGAGCATGAAAGTAACTGCAAAAGACGTGAGCTATGTGGCCGACCTGGCTAATCTGGAGCTGACCGACGAAGAACGCCAACGCATGGTGCGAGATCTCAATTCCATCTTGGATTACATCGATCTTCTGAATGAGCTGGATACTTCATCCGTCGAACCGATGGCGCAAGTCTCGGACCGGTTCGCCGCAGATCAAGCGGAGAAGCGGAGCGTTCGTTTTGCTGACGCCATGCGAGAAGATATCAAAGAAGGATTGCGGAAGTCGCTTCCCCACGATGTGGCGCTGCAGAATGCTCCAGAGTCGGACGGAACCTTCTTCAAAGTTCCGAAAGTGATTGACAAATAGAGAGACAGACAGCTGCCACTTCCTGCGAAGTCCGCTTGAATCTAAACTCACTCACGATCGATGCCGCGCGCTCTGCCGTGCAGGATCGCAAGATCACAGCTACTGCCCTAGCCGAGGCGTTCTACGCCAAGATCCAAAAGGATGATCCGCAAATAGGGGCTTACCTGATTCTGTCCAAGGATCACGCGCTCGAGCAAGCAGGCCGCATGGACCAGTTGGCGTCCCGGGGAGAGAAGCTGCCTCCACTGGGTGGCGTGCCCATCGGAGTCAAGGATGTGCTCTCGACCAGCGGTGTGCGCACTACGGCGGGGTCGAAGATCCTCGGCAATTATGTTCCTCCGTATGATTGCACCGCGGTGTCACGCCTGGAAGCAGCGGGAGCGATACTCCTCGGCAAACTCAACTGCGACGAGTTTGCTATGGGTTCGTCTAACGAGAATTCCGCGTGGCATCCTGTGCGCAACCCTCGCGATCCAACTCGCGTCCCCGGAGGTTCCTCAGGCGGATCAGCGGCTGCGGTAGCAGCGGACATGGCGGTTGCCACGCTCGGCTCCGATACCGGAGGTTTGATTCGCCAACCGGCTTCATTCTGCGGCGTCGTCGGACTGATGCCCACCTACGGGCGCGTCTCGCGTTACGGACTGATCGCCTTTGCCTCATCGCTCGACCATGTGGGCCCGCTCACGAAAACGGTGAAGGACGCAGCTATCGTGCTTCGCACCATCGCTGGCCGCGATCCGATGGATGCCACTTCCGCTGACCTTTCAGTGCCCGACTACGTTGCTGAACTCGAGAAACCAGTTCACGGCTTGAAGATCGGCGTCGCAAAAGAGTATCTGGGACAAGGACTTGATCCAGAAGTGCGGAACGCGGTGGAAGCTGCCATTCAGAAGTTGGAGAAGCTGGGATGCAACATCGTAGAAATTTCGCTTCCGCATACCAAGTACGCCATTCCGACGTACTACATCATCGCAACCGCCGAGGCCTCCTCGAACCTGGCTCGCTTCGACGGCGCGCGCTATGGTTATCGCGCCGCCAATGCGCGAACTCTCTCGGAAATGTACCGGCGAACTCGGGATGAGGGTTTCGGCGCTGAAGTGAAACGCCGCATCATGCTGGGAACCTACGCCCTAAGCACTGGATATTACGATGCCTACTATCTAAAAGCGCAGAAGGTGCGCACCCTGATTAGTAGAGACTTCGAAGAAGCGTTTAACAAAGTGGACGCAATCGTGACTCCAACCTGCCCTACCGCGGCGTTCAAGCTCGGTGAGAAAGCAGAAGATCCATTGGCTATGTACCTCGCGGACATTTACACGGTGACGGCCGACCTCGCAGGCATTCCTGGTATTTCCATCCCCTGCGGTCAGACCAGAGATAAATTACCTATCGGGTTGCAGATCTTGGGCCGTCACTTCGACGAGGCGACCATCCTTCGTGTTGCTCATGCCTATGAGCAAGCCGCGACCCCAAGCACTTAAATCCGCGCTTCTATTTTCTTTTCCATCGTACGCCGTCCTTGGCGTTCTCCACGACGATACCAGCCGCGAGCAACTCGGCTCGAATGGCATCGGAAGACTGAAAATCTCGCGAGCGGCGTGCTCGCTCCATTTCGGCGATCTTCTGTTCGATTCCAGCGTCGGACAGTTGTTGTGTGTCCACCGACTGGAGAAGTGTATTGCTAACATCTTTCTCTCGATTTTCAGACCGGGCCCAGTCCAGAATCTTCTTCATCTTCTCGGTTTCATCATCTTTCAGCACGGCGAATATCTGGTCGAACTTTTGCAGGACATCGAGCAGTACCGCCGCGTCATCCTTTTTTAGCTGGCCTGCATCGATGGCAGCATTGGCTTGACGCACCATGTCGAAAACTGCAGCTTGGGCCTGCGCCGTATTAAGATCGTCTTCCATCCCTCCCCAGAAGCGTTCCAATGTGTCGCGCGCGAGTTCAGCCATGCTTTCGGTTGTTCCCTGCGGAAACTGTCCGGTTTCCAGTCGCGACTGAAAGTTTCGCAGGCGTTCCACCGACACGGCTGCCTGCTTCAATCCGTCGAACGTGAAGTTGAGCTGATTACGATACGGAACCGAGGCTAACAAAAAGCGAATGGAAGATGGCTTGTGCCCTTTCAACACCAAGTCGCGCAGCGTAAAGAAGTTGCCCAGGCTCTTTGACATTTTCTGCCCTTCCACCAGCAGGAAGCGCGCATGAAACCAGAAGTGAACGAATGGCTTGCCCGTCAGCGCCTCCGACTGCGCGATCTCGTTTTCGTGATGAGGGAAAATGAGATCTTCGCCACCGGCGTGTAGATCGAAAGTTTCGCCCAACTCTTCCATAGACATAACTGAACATTCGATATGCCAGCCCGGACGTCCTCGACCGATGGTGGTTTCCCAGAAAGCCTCACCGGGCTTGGGCGCTTTCCAGAGGGCAAAGTCGCGCGCATTGTCTTTGTCGTAGTCGTCCACGTCGACACGCGCTCCATCTTCCATCCCGGCGAAGTCTTTCTTGGAAAGCTTGCCGTA
>DATHJP010000324.1:0-4500 GCA_035489695.1 Terriglobales bacterium | reverse complement strand
GCCGTCCCCTTGCCATTTGATCCTCCTGCTTTGCTAAGCAACATGCAGTAACGCGTGGCCGAAACATCATCGGGCCACACCCTCACACGCCGCTATCGCCTGCCCCACCACAGCCGGCCCTATCGATGAGAGGAAAATCAGCCCAAGCGGCAGGAAAAAATAATGCAGGGCCGTCCGCGTGCCATGCTCTCACCGCCTCGCGCCGTCCGGCAGTTGCTCACAGCGTGCCAGTCAAAAACTGCACGCAGCGCAGCACGAATCGAGCCAGATATTGATAAGCAAATGTAATCATTAGGTTATGCACTCTGGCGCTTGCGGCAATGTGGCAAACGTAAGATTTCCCGACGCGGGCACCCGTCTGCGGCGACGCTGCGCCGAGCCCCTGTCGCCTGCAGCCGTCCAGGGCATCGAAAAAACCTCAGTCCAGTGTCCATCTTTGCCCGATTCGGCGAGTCAACCTGGTGGTACTCAACGACCAAATCAACGGTGCCCGCGACGCCCTGGGCGACAGGTTGTTACTTCGGCGTGCCCTTGGCAAAGCACCACAATTGCTACTCAATAGGCATTCGCACGATCGCTTTAGTGCCAGTGACCCCGTCGATGGTGTACCCAAAGGTGCCGCTGCCGGAGTCCCGAAACGGTAACGTGCCGGTTCCAACTTGAGTAATTCCCACCTGTGCAGGATCGAAAGGGCCTCCAAAATAAGGGCCAGTCGTCTTATAGACCGGTCCCGTATACACGGAGCCACGACCCACGTATGTCCATTCGCCGGGCTGAAGCGTGTACCACGTTGGCTTGCCCGAAGCGTCGTAGACGAACCAAGCAGCAAACAGGAGATTCGTCGGCCCCTGCACAATGCTCAATCCCCAGCCGGACTCCGATGGCGTCCACCAAATGTCTGAATAGTTAACAGCTGGAATGTTGCGGGGATAAAATGAAGTACCCGGAGCATCGGAGACACTGAACTGGGTGCTTGCGGAAGCCAATCCCGTAACTTCTACACTGTAAGTCCCGGCTGGAAAGCGCCCAAGCTCGACATCAAAAGGGTAGCTGCCAAGTTCAGGGTAGGAATAATAGACGACGCTGATCTTGTTGCCAGCCATGGACACTTTCGCCCCGTACGGATAGTCGTAAAACTGGTGGGATTGTATTCGTACGTACACGGGCTCGAGATAACGAGGAGCGGCCGGGATAATCTCCAGCGTCGCTTGAGCTATAAGCGCACCGCTCCAGCAAGCGATTACGAGCGTGACAACGGCATGCGGTTTGGACATTGCTATCTCCGAGACGCGAAATCCTTCCGTTGAAGGAAATCTATCATTGCGGGACGCACATAGCCTTCACGGTGTCGATAGTCGACCCACTCACTTCCAAGGTCCAGCCGAGCGCTATCATTTGATCACGAACTAATTTCGAGGTGGTAAAGCGATGATTCGCGTCCGATCGCTTGTTGTAGAGACGATAGAGCGGTATCGACCCATTGGCGCGTGAATCGCCGAAAAGCCCTTGAGATGGGACCGCGAAAGCACCCGGCGTTTCAAGAATCCAGATGGTAGGCCACTTCTCCTGAATAGCTTTGCATTCAGTATTCAATGCAGAAAAAAATGCGAATCCAATCCCACCCGAGGCAGCCCATAGAAGCGACAAACCGAAAGGGCAATCGACGGTTGCGTTGCAGATGGCAATGCATCATGGATTAGTCCAAGCGGCGGCGCTTGCAATTGGGACGAAGGCCGATTTATGACTCACACTTATCGTCGCTTAAGGATTGACCGCGCACATGATGACCGCAGCAGGTCCATAGCCTTCTGGCACGTAGCCCCTCGCAATCATCTGTTGCTTTATCGAGAGGTCGGTCGTATAGCGATGGTTGCTGTCCGGGCGGTTATTCCACAGACGGTACACAGTTACCGTTCCTGGCGGACATTCCCCAGTGAGCGTCTGGGGCGTGGCAATCTCAAAAACGTTCTTCCCTTCGAGGGCCCACGCAGCTACGAACGGAGGCCGACCCATGGCGGCATTTTCGGCGGTTGACGCAGAATAGAAGTGAGAATCTAACCCGGCACTTGGCAGTCCGTAATACCGGGTGACGGGCCGCCCACGATTGTCGGATTGGTGCGGAAGATAAGCAAGGAAGCTCTGGCCGGTACGCAACCACCCGGGGAAAACGTTGTTGTCGAGGGCTTGAATCTCGACGGCGTCCTGGGTAACGAAGTAATGATCTCTCGCGCCCCAATGGTACTCGACCGCCGGCGCAGTTTTGGTCGGACCCGCCTGGGCAAACACATCCAATAGGGTGCTCGCAGGTGACGCAGGGCAAATGGAAACCAGGGCGCCCGCCTGGTCGACGTAGACTGTGGGGCGAACGTTGTACGCGCCCGCAGGCAACGGCCCGAGATGGCCAACGAAGTCATCCGTGTAGCTTCCCGTTTTCTCATAATCAGGGAGGGTCGTTGCGTCCGTGCCGATGACAACATCGACCGCGACGTTGGTACCGATCTGATCCATCGCTCCGATCGTCGCCTTTGAAAAGAATCGGGTTTGGCTCGTGAACGCTGCGGCCAAGTGGTCAGGCATTACCACACGGTACCCAATGACGTCGGTGGGTCCGGGTGTTGATGGAGACTTAATAACATCGCCGAATGGAAAGCCGCAATTAGTTATCGGCGATAACAACAGTGCGTGACATCCCGGCGGCCCACAACCGGTCGCTGCAATTTGCCCGGCGTCGTTGATGGCCGTCGCGTCGGTGATTTTCCATCCACTGCCCGGAATGATCAGACTGTTTAGCTCGCGCATCGTGCCACCGCTGTACACCCATACCTTTGTAGAGAAGTTGAGGAAGCCGGCAGGGAAAAGCGCACTACCCACGACCTCCCCGCTAGCGTTAATGCCCTGTCCGCTGTATTGGCCGACACTGCTATCGCCGGCCAACGTGCCGAGGTCGGTCATGGTGCCGCCGCTGTAGAGAAAGGCGCGTAAGCCGCTAGAGCCTACGACCTGTCCGCTGGCGTTTATGGCGTTGCCGACAGTAGTGCCGAGGCCGAGCGAGCCCAGATCGGTCAGGGTGCCTGCGCTATACAGCAAGGCGTGGCTGGGCCCTTGGTTGCCGGTTTCATGCGCATTGACGATCACCTGCCCGCTAGCGTTGATGCCTGACGCTCCGCTGGAGGCATTGCTGCTCAACCCCATGTCGGTGGTTGTGCCGTTGCTATAGAGGAAGGCGTGGCTGATTAAATCCTTGCTGTAGGCATCCAAGTAAACGCCCACGACTTGGCCCTTGACATTGATACCTGAAGCGCCGCTCCTAACACCCCACAGGGAACCTAAATCGAACATCGTACCGCCGCTGTACACGAAAGCATGCGGATCATTGAGACCGAAACGGCCGCTGGAGCCTACTACTTCCCCTTTGTCGTTAACGGCCTTGGCGAAAGTGCCGCCGCCGGGGAGGGTACCCAGATCCATCATTACGCCGGCGCTGTATAGAAACCCATGGGTGAAAATATCGGCGCTCGCTGTCCAATTGCCTACCACTTGCCCGCCGGCATTGATACCAGTGGCGTAACTGCCGTTGCCGAGCGTGCCCAGGTCGGTGACTGTGTAGCTGGCGGCGAGCGCTGCTGCGGAAAAGGCAACGGCAACCGCGACCGCACCGTTACGAAGCCACGCATGCGGATTCATCGATTGCAACGCAACCTCCGAGAAGCGAAATGTACTTGAAGGGTCCGCGAAGAAAAACTAAGCAGCAACCTCCGTCGTGGGGCTGTGGCTGTGGCGGAGTTTCTCACTAAGGCAGCCGCCCGATAAGACATGGTCGAGCGCGACCGAAAGATCTCGCGGAGATAGTAGGTAGCATTTCAATAGCCCGCAACTGTCGCGGATTGGCGACATGAACAGCCGCAAAATACACCCGATCGCCAGTATGAACAGATGGCCGCAAGCGAGCGACGTTCGTCTGCACGCCGCAGTAGGCACATGCGATGGTTAAATCCAGGTAGCGAGCGTAGCCATTTCGCAACTTCGTTTTGCCTGTTCGCAACTGCTCCTAGGCTGCTCGTAGCTGCTCTTAAAACTTGGCGCGTGTTGTCAGAGCCCGATTAAGAATGCGATCCCAACTGAGCGCGGTTTGTTAATCCGCAGGTCCCAGGTCCGAGCCCTGGTCGGGGCCAATAAACATAGGTCCATTCCGGACACATGGGTAACGGTGTCCGCGCGCCATAGAGACCGATCTGTAGCCAACCGGTTGGCACACAATTTGCGTCCCGGAACCTAGCGTACTGTATTGGTCGAGAAGTTACAGCGGACACGCAACAAGACCGCTGAAAAGTGGGCTGGCGTTGCCGTAATTCGTCACCCTCGGCCGATTGGACCCGTACTGTCGTGAGTACCCAAATGCAGCCTGGCATCCCAGTTCGCTCGGCTTAACTCGGATTTTGACGCTCAATGAGTACGCTATGGCTTACCTGAGTTCGACTTACGACCCGTGGGTCGTGGCGG
>DATHJP010000323.1:0-20577 GCA_035489695.1 Terriglobales bacterium | reverse complement strand
CGCCCATGCTATGCCCGGGTCCGAGCGCACCGCGATCGGCATCACCGGAAATCAAGGTGAAGTCGAAGCCGGCACGCTGGAGGAAATGCCGGGAGTCCAGGAACTGATCCGGGTCAGCAAGCCCTATAAGTTGGTCAGCCGCGACGTTAAACAGGAAAATACCGTCATCCGCTTTCCCGGTACCAGCGCCACCTTTGGCGGACAGGGATTAGCTGTCGTTGCCGGTCCATGCGCCATCGAGACCCGTGAACAAGCTTTGATTGTGGCTGAGCAGGTGTGTCGCGCCGGCGCACAGTTCTTTCGCGGCGGCGCCTACAAGCCACGTACTTCCCCTTACTCTTTTCAGGGCTTGGGTGAAGAAGGTTTGCAGATCATGGCCGAGGTGCGGGAAACATTCGGAATGAAAATCGTTACCGAGGCGATTGACAATGAATCTCTGGCACTAGTCGAGCAGTACGCCGACGTTATTCAGATTGGCGCTCGCAATATGCAGAACTTCTCGCTCCTGAAGCGTGCGGGACGCTCCAAGAAGCCGGTGCTGTTGAAGCGAGGCATGTCGGCGACGCTGGAAGAATTTCTGATGGCAGCCGAGTACGTGATGAGCGAAGGCAACTACAACGTGATTCTTTGCGAACGCGGCGTGCGTACCTTTGCCGACCATACTCGCAATACTCTCGACCTAAGTGTGGTGCCGGCGGTGCAGCGCTTGAGTCATCTCCCCATCGTGGTGGACCCGAGTCACGGTACCGGTAAACGGAACAAAGTTACTCCGTTATCCCGTGCGGCCATCGCGGTGGGAGCGGATGGACTGATGGTTGAAGTTCATCACCAGCCTGATCGTGCACTCTCCGACGGTATGCAGTCGCTCTATCCCGAGCAGTTCGATGAATTGATGACGCAGGTGCGACAAATCGCCTCGGTGGTGGGAAGAACTGCACCCGCGATCGGATCTCAGGTTCCAGCAGCGAAGGGATCGATCGCACACGTCGCATCGCCTGCCACCGCGCACTAATTGCGAAAACTGTTTTGCGAAAACTCCTCCTCTTCGTGGTGCTGCTTCCGCTGGCCGCCGCCCTGGGATGGTGGTACTTCCATCAGCAAACGCTTCCCAATTACGGCCCTGCGTACCGCGAATACGCCTACATCACCAATGGCAAGAGCAACACAGTCACCGTCATTAACCTGCGCACATTTGAGCCAGCGAAAACCATAAGAGTCGGCACTGAACCTAGGGGACTCGCGGCTAACAGCAAAAAAAACGAAATCTACGTGGTTAATGCGGGTTCGAGTAATGTCAGCGTTATCGATGCTGAGCGCAATGCCGTTGTGGCTACCATCGGAGTGCATGCGCGTCCTTACTTCATCGATGTTTCTGCGGATGGAAGACGCGGATACGTGGCCAATTCTGGCTCGTCAAATATTTCCGTCATCGATCTGGAGAAGCGCACTCTGCTGGGAAATATCCGGGTAGGCAATGCTCCGGGTCTGGCAAGAATCTCGCCGGACGGCAAGACGGTCGTTGTCAGCAATCGGGGTGACAACACGGTATCGCTGATTGACGCGGATCAGCTCAGAGTTCGCAGCACAATTCCAGTTTGCCAGCAGCCCGAAGACATCGCCATCCTGCCCGACAACAGCAAGGCCTTCGTAGCCTGCGCGGGCTCAGCCCAAGTCGCTTCGATTGACCTCAAGAACGATAAATTGCTGGCATTGCTCGATGTTGGAAAGACGCCGGTAGACCTGACCGTGAAACCCGATGGCGGCGAGCTTATCGTGTGCAACTTCGATTCCAATAACATCTCCATCATCGAAACCACCACTAACGAAGTCGGAGGCAGTTATCTGATCGGCACCCGGCCGGCACGCGGCATCATCACTGCGGATAACTCGCGATTGTATGTCAGCAACTTCGGGTCAAATAACGTGGCGGTCTATGACATCGATTTAGGCAAAGTAATCGCATCCCTGCCGGTGGGCAGCCATCCTGACGGCCTGGCGCTTTCCAGGAGCGAAAACTACCTGTTGGTGCTGAACTCGCAGTCGGGCGACGTCACGGTAATCCAGAAGCGACAACCGTCCAAGCTCGAGCCTAGTGAATATGCCCTACTGACTATGATTCCGGTCGGCCTGCAACCCAACAATATCGTGGTGAAATCGTTTGTGATTGCGAAGCCGGAGAAGTAACTTCGCGCGCCTTTGAGGTTTGTGGCTTTATCGAAAGAAAGCCTAAGCGTTCGTCCCACAGCACTTCTTGTATTTCTTCCCCGAGCCACACGGACAGAGAGCGTTGCGTCCGATTTTTGCTGAGCCACGGACGACTTGCTGCACAGGTTGTAGATCGCCGGAGCCAGCCATGCGGGCTTGCTCCAATTCGCGGCGTTTCTTGCGCTGGAAGGCTTCTTCAATTTCGTCTACCGAAGTGGCAACCGCGCGCGCAGGGCGTCGTCCGTTACCATCGCCGCCGATGCGGGGAACAGCCAAGTCAGCTTCCTGGGCGCCACCTTCAGAAGGCCGCTCCAGGATTTGCATCAAGTAGAGATACCGCACGGTCTCTTCCTGGAAGCGCTGCATCATGGCTTCGAACATGTCGAAAGACTCGCGCTTATACTCCACCAGCGGATCGTGCTGCCCATAACCCCGAAGGCCAATACCCTCCTTCAGGTGATCCATGCCCAGGAGATGGTCTTTCCATTGCGAATCCAGCACGCTGAGCATGATCATGCGCTCGTGATAGCGCATTGCATCCGGGCCAATCAGTTTTTCTTTGGCGTCGTAGCGCTCTTTGAGCTTGTCGAAAATTGCGTCACCCAACTCCTGGCGGTTAAGCGTCTCAGGCTTGAGTCCTTCCGCCAGCACATCCACGCCAAAGCGGGTGAAAATCGCATCCTTCAAGCCTTTCAGGTCCCAGTCTTCGGGATGAACCTTGGTTGGAGCGAATTGATCCATCAAGTCGCTCAGGATGCCGGAAACGTAATCTTCGAGTATGAGTTCCTTCTGATCGACGCCTTCGAGCAACTGGTGGCGAAGACCGTAGACAGCTTCGCGCTGTTTGTTCATCACGTCGTCATACTCGAGCAGATGTTTGCGGGCTTCGAAGTTCTGAGCTTCGACCGCCTTCTGCGCGGATTCGATACGGCGCGTGATAAGCCGCGACTCAATGGGCACGCCCTCTTCCATGCCCAGCCGCTGAAGCAGGTTCGAAACCCACTCCTTGGCGAAGATGCGCATCAGGTCGTCTTCCAGCGACAAATAGAAGCGCGAGGAGCCGGGATCGCCCTGGCGACCTGCACGTCCGCGAAGCTGATTGTCAATGCGACGGGCTTCGTGACGCTCAGTGCCCAGAATGTGCAGGCCGCCAACCGCGGTGACTTCGTCGTGCTCTTTGTCTGTATCTTTTTTGTAGCGGTTGAAAATTTCCGTCCATTGGTCGGTTGGAACTACATATTCGTTGCCCGCATAGTACCAAACCGTACTCTTGGTTTCGTCCACATCGATTTGGATCTTGCCTTGAGCAGCGCGCAGTTGCTGTGCAATTCCCTTCTTCACGCATTCCTGCTTAGCCATGAACTCAGGATTGCCCCCAAGCAAGATGTCGGTTCCGCGGCCCGCCATGTTTGTGGCGATGGTGACCATATTCTTACGTCCCGCCTGGGCCACGATTTCGGCTTCGCGCTCGTGGTATTTGGCATTGAGCACCACGTGCTTGATATTTTTTTTCTTTAGCAACTCAGACAACCGCTCGGACTTTTCAATGGACGTGGTACCGACCAGCACCGGCTGTCCCGTCTGATTCAATTTGAAGATCTCGTCCGAGGCCGCGAAGTATTTCTCTTTCTCCGTTCGATAAACCATGTCCGGATTCTCCGCCCGGCGCATCAGCTGGTTGGTAGGAATCACCATCACTTCCAGTCGATAAATCTTTTCGAACTCAGGCGCTTCCGTCTCGGCTGTACCAGTCATTCCAGCCAGCTTTTTGTACATGCGGAAATAATTCTGGAAAGTGATGGTCGCCAGCGTCTGATTCTCTCGCTCAATCTTGACGTTTTCCTTGGCTTCCACGGACTGATGAAGGCCATCCGACCAACGCCGGCCCGGCATCAGACGGCCAGTGAACTCATCGACGATGATGACTTCGCCATCTTTGACGACGTACTCGACATCGCGGCGGTAAAGTGCATGCGCTTTGATGGCGGTTTCGACGTGGTGCTTCAAATCCCAGTTTTCCGGATCAGCAATGTTCCCAATACCTAAAAGCTGCTCTACTTTTTCCCAGCCTTCGTCACTGACGGTGATGGTCTTGTGTTTTTCGTCCACCACGTAGTCGCCGCTGAGCAGCTTCGGCTCGCCAGGAGCGACATCGGTCTCTTCACCTTTTTCGAGCTTCGGGATAATGCGATTGACGCGGTAATACTTGTCGGTGGATTCCTCGCTGGCGCCAGAAATAATTAAAGGGGTGCGAGCTTCGTCGATCAGGATGGAGTCCACTTCATCGACGATGGCGAAATTATGGCCGCGCTGCACACAGTCCTTAAGATCGAACTTCATGTTGTCGCGCAGATAATCGAAACCGAACTCGTTGTTGGTACCGTAGGTCACGTCCGCGGCATAGGCCTCGCGGCGTTGCTCATCGTCTAGCTCGTGAACAATTACGCCCACGCTAAGGCCGAGGAAGCGATACAGTTTGCCCATCCACTCCGAATCGCGCTTGGCCAGGTAATCGTTGACCGTGACCACATGCACGCCGCGTCCGCTCAATGCATTCAGATAAACCGGCAGGGTAGCAACCAAGGTCTTTCCTTCGCCGGTCTTCATTTCGGAGATTTTGCCTTGATGCAGGACCATGCCACCGATCAATTGAACGTCGAAGTGGCGCATGTTGAGAACACGCCACCCAGCCTCGCGAACTACAGCGAAGGCCTCTACCAGGATTTGGTCGAGTACCTCATTGACTGCTTTTCTGCGCTCGTCATCCAATTCTTTGAGCCGTTCGGGATCTGCGTCAGGCTCGTCTGCGATCTGGGTTGAGCGCTCATTAATTCGCTGCCGAAATTCATCTGTCTTGGCGCGCAACTGATCATCGCTGAGCGCTTTCATGGCGGGCTCGAGCGCGTTGATGGCCTCGACGTTCGGCCTCAGGCGCTTGAGTTCGCGCTCGTTTTTGGTCCCGAAGACCTTCGCAATGGCGTAGTTAATCAAAATCCGTCCCTTAAGCGGGCACACTGCCCGTGTCTAGAGCCTAGCATATTAGATGCGGATGAAGGTTGTAAGTCGCGGTAACGCTTAGCGACGGAATATGGCGCTGCTTACGTCGGCTGATTCTGCATTCTCATGTAATATTCGGCGCTAAGCATGCCCACATTTTATGACCGCTTTCGCGAATGTGCCGAGCTCTGGCCCGAGCATATCGCGCTGGAGATTCAACGCCGCGACCGCCTGGAGAGTTATCGCTATCGCGAAGTGAAGCAGATGGCGGAATCAGTGGGCCATTGGCTCGTCGAAAATGGATTCCAGCCGGGCGCCCGAATTGCGATTTTCGCGGACAATCATCCGCGCTGGGTAACAGTTTACCTGGGCATCATTGCCGCGGGATGCACCGCGGTCCCTCTCGATACTGCACTTCGTCCCAACCAAGTCGTGAAATTGCTGAACGACAGCGGTAGTTCCCTGCTGTTCTGCGACTCCAGAAACTATGGGGTGGCTTCTCAAGCGGTGAACGGGATGCAAGTGGGCATTGTGCTGATCGAAGGCGGCAGTGGCTCAGTCAAAGCGGAGCCGGTGTCGCAACTTGACGCAATTTTCGCGGCAGGCGCCCAGGACTTCAGCCCGGTCGCAGTTTCGTCCGAGAGCGTCGCCGCGCTGCTCTATACCTCCGGTACAACTGCTGACCCCAAGGGCGTGATGCTGACCCATGCCAACTTGATGGGTGAAGTCGAGGGAGTTTTTGCGGTACTGCGGATTGGGCCACAGGATGCGGTGCTTGGCTTGCTGCCGCTCTTCCATGCCCTCGCTCAGATGGCGAATCTGTTACTTCCGCTTGTAACCGGAGCCCGCGTCGTATATCTGGAAACTCTGAATACCAACGACTTGCTGCGCGCCTTCCGCGAGCGGAAGATTACGGCCTTCGCCGTAGTCCCGCAATTTTTCTATCTCATTCACGAACGCATCTTCAAAGAAATTTCGCAGCGTGGAAAAATCGTGCAATTCGCCGTGCGCGGTTTGATGTCTCTGAATCGAATGCTGCGCAGGCTTGGACTCAACGGTGGAGGAATTTTCTTCCGGCAAATTCATCAAGCTTTCGGCGGCACGATGCGTTACCTGATAACGGGCGGCTCCCGGTTTGATCCACAGGTGGGCCGCGAGTTTTCCGCACTTGGCATCGACATCCTGCAGGCCTACGGCCTCACCGAGACAACCGGCGGTGCTTTCCTCACTTCACCCGACGACAACGTGGTTGGGTCCGTAGGCAGACCGTTGCCGGGTTCAGAGGGGCGAATTATCGATTCTCAGGCGAGTGAAGAAGATAGCCAGCCTGTCGGCGAGATTGCGATTCGTGGTCCCATCGTGATGAAGGGTTATTGGAATCGGCCTGACGCTACGTCCGCCGTATTGAAAGACGGATGGCTGCACACTGGCGACCTAGGATATTTCGACACGCGGGGAAATTTATTTATCACTGGACGAATGAAGGAAGTCATCGTCCTCAGCAATGGCAAGAATATTTATCCGGAAGAGATCGAAACGCACTATTTGAACTCTCCCTTTATCAAGGAAATTTGCGTAGTGGGGTTGGAAGCCCGGCCCGGGGACGCCATGTCGGACCGTCTTCATGCGGTGATCGTACCGAACTTTGAACTGCTTAGGCAGCGAAAGATCGTCAATGCCAAGGAAGTGATTCGCTTCGACATTGAGGGTCTGTCCGCGAAATTGCCCTCGACCAAGCGAATTGGCAGTTATGAAATCTGGCAGCAGGACTTGCCTCGAACCACAACGCGGAAACTGAAACGCTTCGAAATCGAAAAGCAAATCCAGGCCAACGCGGCGCAGGGACTGAGAAGCGATTCCGAAATTGCTTCAGAAAAGCCGCTAACCGCAGAGGATGCGGCATGGTTAGATCAGCCGGAAGTTCAGCGCGCGCTCGAGATCATTCGTCAAGCAACCAAAACCAAATCCGAAGAGCTGCATCCTTCGGATAGTCTCGAGCTTGATCTGGGATTCGATTCAATGCAAAGAGTCGAACTTCTGGTGGCGTTGGAGCAAGAACTGGGCGGTAAAGTAGATGAGTCGAGGGCGTCCGAAATTTACACGGTGCGTGAACTGGTTGACCTGGTACGGGAGAGCGCGGCATCCGGAACTGCGGGATCGTCACGCGAGCAATTTGCCGGCTGGCGAGCGGTGCTGCAAGAGGAGCCAGTCGATCCCGAAGCTCTGGCTCTGGCTCTCGCCGCTCGACGCCCGTTCGCGGAAATTTTCTGGTTCGTGCTGAGCCGGATCGTTCGACTCTTCGCCGACGATCGATTCAACCTGCACCTGACCGGACTGGAACACCTTCCCGCCCGCGGTCCTTACATCATTTCTTCCAACCACCAGAGTTTCCTTGATCCCGTGATACTGAGCAGTGTTCTTCCATCGCCAGTATTTCGCCAGCTTTTTTCGGTGGGAACCAGTGAAATCTTTGGATCAGGATTCATGCGCGTTCTTGCCCGATCACTGCGGGTCGTGGTAGTGGACCCGGATGCAAATTTGATTTCTGCCATGCGAGCTGGAGCTTTCGGACTCCGGGACGGTCGCATCCTTATGCTCTACCCGGAAGGTCAACGCAGCATCGATGGCAAGCCAACGAGGTTTAAAAAAGGTGCCGCGATTTTATCTATTCACCGGCAGGTGCCGATCGTTCCCGTGGCGATTGAAGGCTTTCACGAAGCATGGCCGCGCGGGAAACGCTTTCAGAAATTGGCGCCGCTTCGGATAAAGTTTGGTGAACCTATTTACCCTCCTCCCGAAACAGAAGCATCCGAAATTGCTTACGAGACACTCACTGGCGAGCTGAGAAGGCGAATCGTGGAAATGTGGGAAGAGTTGAGGAAAAGCGGCACTTAGCACTTGGCACTTGGCATTTGGTCCGTCGGATATTGTGCCTTCTAGAGATAACGTCTGTGTATTCATGGGTGGATGGCCAAGTGCTAAATGCTAAGTGCCAAGTGCTGCTCGATGTTACTTCGCCCGCGGATGCGTCTGATCGTAAACCTGCAACACATGCTTGATGGAAAGCTGCGTGTAACGCTGGGTGGTCGAAAGACGTTCATGACCGAGCATTTCCTGGATCGCGCGCAGATCGGCGCCTTCCTCCAGCATGTGAGTTCCAAACGCGTGACGTAAGGTGTGCGGATGAACGTCGGGGGATAGGCCCTTTGCGACCGCGATTTTCTTGACGATACGTCCAACACTGCGTGTCGTGAGCGGGCCTCCTCGCTGATTGATCAGCAATGCGGAAGTATTTTTCTTGCCGCCGAGCAATCGCTGACGTACTGGCAGGTAGGCGGCGAGTGCCACGCTGACTGATTCGCCGAAAGGAACGTAGCGCTCTTTTTTCCCTTTGCCGCGAATCAGGATGGCCTCGGCGCTGAGTCGTATGTCGTCGAGTTTGATCCCGGTGAGCTCCGAATTACGGATGCCGCAGCCATACAGCAACTCGAGTATCAGGCGATCGCGCTCCGGAAAAGCTGCCGCATCCGGCATCTCTCCATCGAGCACAGTGTTCATTTCCTCAATCGTGGGCACACGCGGTAGTTTTTTAGGTAGCTTCGGAGTCGTCACAAGAGCCGCGGGATTCTGTTCCACGACACCTTCCTGCGCCAGCCAGCGATAAAGTGAACGCACCGCTGCCAGGGAACGCGCCACGGAAGTCTTGTCCAAACCTCTTTCATAGAGCTGCGAGAGAAATCCGCGAATGGCCACGTGATCGATGCTTTTCCAATCGCGCGACCCGGCATAGGCGGCGAAGTTGTCGAGGTCGCCCCGGTAAGCTTTGATGGTGTGCCTGGAAGCGTTTCGGTGCTCGAGAGTTTTCAAGAACTCATCGGCGGCTTTTTGGACAACTGTGCGGGAAAGTGTGGTCATTGTTGATTTTTGATTGTTGATTTTTGATTGAAACCAAACCTGCGTCGCCTTGCCAATCAACAATCAAAAATCAACAATCAACAATTTCTTATCTTGCCTTGGCTCGTGGATGATGCTTCTGATACACGCTTTTCAGCCGGTCCATTGCCACATGTGTGTAAATCTGTGTCGTCGAAATATCCGCATGGCCAAGAATTGTTTGCACGGTGCGAAGGTCGGCGCCGTTTTCTACCATGTGAGTAGCGCAACTGTGGCGCAGCATGTGCGGACTGGCGTTGCGCCCGGCATTTGAGGAAGCAGCACGCACCATCTGCCAGATCCTTTGGCGGCTCAGTTTGCGCGTGCCTCGTCCGAAAAATAAAAGTGGCGAACTTTTCCCGGCTGCGAGCACTGGACGCGAAGTTTTCATATAGGCGGTCAGCGCATCCTGAGCGGACTTCCCCAGAGGTACGATGCGTTCCTTGTCCCCCTTACCGCGCACCAGAACGTAACCCAGGTCGAGTTTTAGATCCTCCAGCTTGACGCCGACAATTTCGGAGACCCGCAGCGCGCCGGCATAGAACATCTCCAACATCGCCCGATCGCGTCCGGCTAAGGCCTCAGCATTTTTGCGATTGGAAGCCGGCCCTGGGTTGCGCAACATGAGATCGATTTCGTCGTGCCCCAATGACTTGGGCAAAACTTTCCATTGCTTGGGCGAATCGATGTTCAGCGTGGGATCGTGCGCAATGAACTTGTCCAACAGAAGATACCGGTAAAGATGTCGCAGCGCCGACAGCTTACGTCCCACCGATCGTCCATCCACCTGATTGCCTAATAACTGCCCCAGAAAGTCGCGCACCTCAATTCGGCGCGCGGTTAGTAGTGTGCGCTTGCGCCTTTCCAGAAATTCCGCGAATTGTCTTATGTCGGTCTTGTAAGCAGAAATAGTTAGCGCTGCGAGCCCCTTCTCGATTTTTAGAAAGTCGAGGAAACCCAAGATCGCTTGTGAATTGACCAGGGAAGACACGCGTGGAGTATGCCCGTTATCGGACACCAGGCAAAGTGGCAAAAAAGGTCCCAAATCGACTGCGCCAAGAGAAGGCAAGCCCCGCGCCCTATCCGCAATCATTGAAGTGTGGCAAGATTTCACGTATGAAGCGCGGACTCACGCTGTTTTGTCTGTTGTCTCTAGCTGGCTGTGGTGGCGGCTCATCCTCGGTTTCACCGCCGCCACCTGGTGGAAACTCTCCGGGGCTTGCAGCCAGTTTCTTTGCTATGACAATCGGCGACGCCGCTTCTTACCCGCCCACGAACGTACCTATTGGCGCGATCGGTCATCCCACCAGGTTAGCGTGGGGAAATATTGAACTCTCCAAAGGAGTTTACCAATGGAGTTTCTATGACACCTTCGTTGGCAGGGCGTTCAACCATGGCGTGCCGTTTATGATGACCTTCGGCTCTACACCAAGTTGGGCCTTGGCCAACCAGTCCAGTTGCATGGGCACGATTTGCACCGATCCCCCAGACAATATTCAGGACTGGATTGATTTTGTTACCGCCGTAGTCAGTCACTACAACGGAGTTCAAGCACCCCATATCAAGTACTACGAACTCTGGAATGAAGCCAACCAAACCACATTTTGGACAGGCAGTCAGGCCCAACTGGTCAGTTTGGCGCAGGTCGCATATCCGATCATTCACCAGGACGCTTCATCTCTGTTGCTGACTCCGTCCGTTACCGGAAACCTTTCCGTTGCGAACATATGGATGCAAGGTTATCTGCAAGCGGGAGGCAACAAATATGCCGACGGAGGAACATTTCACGGATATCTGTCACCGAACGGTACGAGTCCTTATCCCTTCCCTGAAGACAACACTTCTTACGGGGACATTGTGACCCGCGCCAACACGTTCCGCGCTACCTTCGATTCCAATGGCCTCGCGGGCAAATCCATGCTCGACAGCGAAGGAAGTTGGGGGCAAGCGAATATCACGGATCCTGATCAGCAGGCGGCCTGGCTGGCGCGATGGTATATCTTGCAGGCCGGCGCTGGCGTTCCTGCGGCGTACTGGTTCAGTTGGGGCGATAGCAATCCTGGCGGCACTCCCAGCCAGCAGTGGGGAGAAATCGCCAATCCTGACGGAACGCCCAACCTTGCCGGGGTCGCCTACGGACAAGTTTACGACTGGCTGGTAGGCGCTACGATCTCGCCCTGCATACGAGCAGCGGACGATACCTGGACGTGTGCTCTGAGCCGATCGGGCGGGTATCAAGGACAAATCGTCTGGAATCATTCGGCCACTCAGTCCTTCCAGTCGCCCACGCAATTTAAGCGTTCTCGAGATCTCGCCGGCAACATTGCTACGGTCAGCGGTGCGGTTAGCATTGGCAGCAAACCGATTCTCTTGGAAACGGGCGCGCCGTAATTTCCCCGCGTGAAGCTTCTGCTTACGCCGCTGTCACAGTTTTGAAAATATCCGCCGCGTAAAGCGCTCCCTGCGGAGTCTCCTCGTGTTTGAAATAGGCAAACACGTCGCGGCCTTGATCGCGGTGTTCCTGAATTCGATCCACCATGGCTTGGCGTTCTTCGGGCGTATAGGAAGGTTTGCGATAGCGGTAGTAGCAAAAATCAGCTGTCACTACATCGGGCGTAACCCGCTCTTCAGTTTCCGCGACGCATAAAGCGCGATTGCAGGATTTCAGCAGATCGAAAATTTCATCACTGAACCATGATGCGTGCCGGAACTCGAATGCCGAAACCACCCCGCGAGGCAGTGCAGCCAAAAATTCTTCCAAAAGCTGAGTGTCTGCCTTCAGGTTCGGCGGCAGTTGAAACAGCACTGGTCCCAGCTTTCCAGCCTGCGACAGCGGCTCAATCGTGCTCAGAAATCGTGGAATGAAGTCTTCGGTCTTCTTCAGACGTTTGATGTGGGTAATGACTTGGTGGGCTTTCACGCTGAAACGGAAGCCTGCCGGGGTTTCTGCGATCCACTTATGGGCTGTAGTCTCTTTCACCAGTTGCCGGAAGGTGAAGTTCACTTCCACGGCATTGAGTTGGGTGGCGTAATACTGCAGGAAATTCTTCTGCGGAAGTTTGGCGGGATAAAACTCTGGCTTCCAACTAGGATAAGCCCATCCCGATGTTCCGGCGTACAGTTGCGCCATCGATCACTCCGCTGCCATGGATGAGGCGCATTATACCTTCCGACGTTTTTTTTTTGGCGTAGTCGGCGGACGAACAGTTTTCCCGCGCGGTTTCGTGATCTTGCGTGCGGGCTCCGCCTGGGCAGCTATTTCCAAACCAACTTTGATAGGCTCCGGCTTCCCTTCTTCGATGCCAGCTAGTTTTGGCAGTTTCTGCTTCAACTGGCGAACGGGTTCGAAGAGGTCGCCCATTTTTTCCACGCGTTCCAGAACCTTCTTAGCTTCGAATACGAGCAAGCTCGCATCCTTCTTCTTCAGCGCCAGTTCGACCTCTTCCCACTTTACGGGTGTGGAAACCGTGGGACGCTCCCGCGCTCGCAGCGAATAGACACTCACAGTAGTCTTATGTTCATCGTTCTGACTCCAATCAACCAGCACTTTGCCGACGCGCAAAGTTTTCTTCATGTCGGAGACGACCAGATCCCTGTGCTCGTCTTCCAACAATCGCGCAATCGCATGGGCAAAGGGCTTGGTGACGTCATAGCTTGTCGGCGTATGTAGGGGAACATAGATCTGAAGCCCTTTGGAGCCGGATGTCTTCGGGAAACTCTGCAATCCGAAGTGATCGAAAATCGTCCTCAGCCACATTGCGACTTGCGAACACTGCACGATGTTCGCAGGCGGACCAGGGTCGAGGTCGAAGACCATCATGGTCGGACATTCGATATCTTTCGCCAACGAAAGCGATGGATGTAATTCGATGGAAGCCAAATTGGCCACCCAAACCAGTGTGGGCAAGTCGTTGGGCAAAATGTAATTGACGTTGCGATTGTTTCCCTCGCTCCAGATTGGGGCCGTTTTTACCCAATCCGGACGGTGCTTCGGCGCATTTTTTTCAAAAAAGAAAGGATGATCTACGCCCTCGGGATAACGCTTCAAAGTCAGGGGATGTCCGGCAATGTGCGGGATCAAGACAGGCGCGACCCGCACGTAATAGTCGATGACCTGGCCTTTGGTGAATCCGGCCGCGGGATAAAGTACCTTGTCCAGATTTGACAGCTTTAGGTGTTTACCTTCGATGTCAACCACCGCTTCCTTACTCACGCCGGTCTCCCTTCAGACTCGATTCTTGACGCCGATGCTTGCGGCGCAAAAAGCGCTCGCTGCTTGGATGCCAGAGATAGGCGGTATGACGGGCTGCTCCATTTTTTCTCCAACATAAGCTGGATTGACAACTTCCCCTCTCCCCACGTAACGTCAAATTCTTCCCGCTTGCTTGATTCAACCGTAATGGAGGGCCGATGAAGCACCGTGCGCTCAGAATTCTAGTCACATTCTTCGTATTAATCTCGCTGGCGGAGGCGCAGGATCTCGCTTCATTTGAAAAGCGCACCACGGTTAAGAAACTTGCTAACGGCCTGACCGTGCTGATCTGCGAGCGTCCCGAAGCGCCAGTATTCTCTTTCTTCACTCACGTGGACGCCGGCTCAGTGCAGGATCCCATGGGTGAGACTGGCCTGGCGCACATGTTCGAGCACATGGCATTCAAGGGCACGGACAAGATTGGAACCAAGAACTACGCCGCGGAAAAAGTTGCTTTGGAAAAAGTTGAGAAGGCTTACGCTGCCTATCGCTACGAGCGCGACAAACGAGTGGGTGGCGATGATGCCAAGGTCAAACAATTGGAGAAAGCCTGGCAGGACGCGGTGCAGGAAGCCAACCAGTATGTGGTACCTAATGAATTTGGCGAGATCGTCGAACGTAACGGAGGCGAAGGCCTGAACGCATTTACCAACGACGATGAGACCGGGTATCACTATTCCTTTCCCGAAAATCGTCTCGAATTGTGGGCTTATCTCGAATCCGAGCGCTTCATCCATCCCGTGATGCGCGAATTTTATAAAGAGCGCAATGTGGTGATCGAGGAGCGCCGCATGCGCACCGATAGCCGGCCCATTGGACGTTTGCTGGAGCAGTTCATCTCTGTTGCTTTCCAGGCGCATCCATATCATCGTCCGACGATAGGATGGCTGGCCGACCTGAACTACTTCTCCGCTACGGATGCGCAGCATTTCTTTGATAATTACTACGTTCCATCAAACATGGTGGTCGCGGTGGTCGGTGATGTAAAAGCGTCTGAGGCCATGCCCATAGTAGAGAAATACTTCGCCAGGATTCCATCGCACGCCCAGCCGGATGAAGCGTCGACCAGCGAACCCCCTCAAAATTCTGAGCGCCGCGTGGTTCTCCGCGAGGCCTCTCAGCCGGTTTACCTCGAGGGCTATCACCGGCCAGATTATCTCGACAAAGATGATGCGGTTTACGATGCCATTGCGGATTTAATGTCCGAGGGACGAACTTCCCGTCTATACCGGGCCTTGGTCCGCGACAAAAAAATCGCCTCGGTATCAGCTGGATTTACTGGCTTTCCGGGAAATAAATATCCGCACCTGTTCGCCTTCTTCGCATTTCCGCTACCCGGACACACACCCCACGAAATCGAGGACGCTATCCATGTTGAAATTGAGCGTCTGAAAAAAGAAGACATTACGGATGACGAGCTCAAGATGATCAAGACCCGTGCCAAAGCCAACCTGGTTCGTGGTCTGGCGGAAAATGAGGGACTGGCCTTTCAGTTGGGCCAGGCCCAATCACGTTACGGAGACTGGCGAGAATCATTTCGTCAGGTGGATCGCATTGACAAGGTCAGCAAAGCAGATATCCGCCGTGTCGCTAATCAGATTTTCGTTCCCACCAATCGCACAGTCGGCATTATCGAAAACATTCCAGCCGCGTCGACGAACAAGGGAGGCCAGCAATGAAACGCCTCGCCTCTTATTCTTTGGTTCTTGTTTCTCTGCTAATCGGGATCTCAATTCTTTCGACAGTGACCCTGGCGCAAGGCGATTGGCGTCAAATTCCGATTCGCCCCTTACACCCTTTCCAGCCGAGACAGCCCAAGCGAATTCAGTTGCCGAATGGCATGGTGATCTTCCTCCAGGAAGATCGTGAACTGCCTCTGATTGATGGTACGGCCCGGGTGCGTGGCGGCTCTCGAGAAGAACCGCCAAACAAAGTTGGCTTGATTGACATCTACGGCGAAGTTTGGCGTACGGGTGGAACCAAAACCAAGACCGGGGATCAACTGGATGACTTCCTGGAAATTCGTGCTGCGAAAGTGGAGACCGATGGTGGCGTCGATTCCACTACCATCGGCTGGTCATGTCTCAAAGGCGACTTCGACGATGTGTTCAAAATTGTTGCGGACTTGCTTCACGAACCGGAATTCCGTGAGGACAAAATTGACATCGCCAAACAGGGAGAATACGACAGCATCTCCCGGCGCAATGATGATATCGGCGGCATCGCGGCTCGAGAGTCGGTCAAACTGGCCTATGGTCCGCAAAGCCCCTACGCGCGAGTTCCAGAGTACGCCACTGTGTCTGCAGTGACTCGCCAGAATCTGATCGACTGGCATCACAGCCACGTTCATCCCAATAACATCATCCTTGGAATAACGGGTGATTTTGATTCCGCGGCTATGGAAGCCAAACTTCGCCAGGCCTTCACTGGCTGGCCGAAAGGCCCTACGGTCAAAAAACCTGACATCCAATTCCAACCCGCTAAGCCCGGCTACTATCTGATCCCCAAGGAAGATGTGAACCAGAGCGCGATTCGCATGGTTGACCTAGGCACGACCCGTGACAATCCCGATTACTATGCTATTGAAGTTTTTAACGAGGCTTTCGGCGGAGGATTTTCTTCCCGTCTGTTTCGCGACTTGCGTACGGGTAAAGGCCTGGCCTATTCGGTCGGTGGCGGAATCGGCACAGCTTTCGACCATCCTGGCGTGGTGCGCCTCTCAATGGGCACCAAGAGTCAGGCTACGGTGGAGGCAATCCAGGGCCTTTATCAGGAAATCGACGACTTAAATGCACACCCGATCTCCGACGACGAGATCAAACGTGCCAAAGATTCCATTCTGAATTCGTTTGTCTTTAACTTTGATTCTCCTGACAAGGTCTTGCGCGAACGTATGGCATACGAGTTCTATGGGTATCCCGCAGATTTTCTGGAAAAATATCGGGCGGGCATTGAAAAAGTGCAAACTCCGGACGTCACCCGCGCCGGAGCCAAGTATCTGCACAAGGAGAAATTGCGAATATTAGTTGTCGGGAATACATCCGAGTTCGACAAACCATTGTCTTCACTGGGCCCGGTAACGCCCGTAGATATCACCATCCCACCGCCACCCGCGGAGAAGCAAGGCGAAGCGAAGTAGACAAATCGGGAACGCTCTTTCGCACGCTGGCCGAAGGCAACGCAAAGCAACTTTCAGTGCCCGCGAACAATCCTACCGAGGATGCAGCGGAAAACCATTTGACTGAGCCTCTCCTCCGCGCTATTATCCTAGGCGAATAAAAAGCGAATATACCCAATGGCAACACTTCCCTTATTGCCTGACACTCCAGGTCCCCGATTGGTTGGGATTGCGCGTCTCGCTGCCGAGGGCGAGTCCCTGCGGCAAGGGCACGACGTGGAATATTTCACTCTGCCGGTGCGCTCGCTGCTCAACCGTTGCACGGTTGCCCGAATGCCATTTGCCTGGACCATCAATCCTTACCGGGGATGCGAGTTCGCCTGTAAGTATTGCTATGCGCGTTATACCCACGAGTTTATGGAACTCCGCGACGGTGTAGATTTCGAGCGAAAGATCTACGTCAAGCAGCACGCCGCTGAATTGCTCCGGCAGGAACTCCGTCGCGTAAAACCGGGAGAGGAAATTGCCATTGGGACTGCGACCGACCCCTATCAGCCAATTGAGCGCCGTCTGGAAGTGACCCGCGCCATTTTGGAAGAGCTATCGCACCACGCCGGGCTGGAGTTGGGCATCGTCACCAAGTCCAACCTGGTTTTGCGCGATATTGACCTGCTACAGCGAATTGCCGAGAACAATCAGATTTTCGTAAACGTGACCATTACCACGCTCGACGTGGATCTCGCACGAATCCTCGAGCCACGCGCGCCTCGGCCAGACCTCCGCATGGAAACTGTTCGCAAGCTAAACCTGGAAAGGGTGAATGCCGGAGTGATCTGCGCTCCTGTGGTTCCCGGCATCACTGATTCTCCCCGCGATCTGGAAGCGTTAGTCCGTGCGACGGCCGAGGCTGGGGGAAAATACTTTTATGCCAATCCACTTTTCCTGAAACCGTGTTCCGCCGCGGTGTTCCTGCCTTTCCTGGAGAAGGAATTCCCTCACCTGGTAGATAGCTACCAGCAGCGGTATAAGGACCGCGCGTTCTTGCCCAAGGCTTACGGGCAAAGACTTTCGCAGCTCATGGCAAGACTGCGCCAAAAGCACGGTCTCCACCAGAATTACGATCGCGGAGCTCCGACAAACTCGCTCACATCTTCCGGAACGCAACTGACGCTTTTCTAAATCCCTTCCGTGAGTAACTCGATAGTTCCAAGATCCCGTGAAGGGTTTTGCTCGACTATAATCCCTGCTTAAGGTGTCCGTTCATCCGCCAAGCGCGCCCAAGTCTCCGCGAAGCTGGGAGTATGCTCCTCAGCCTCCGACGCCTGGTTCTCAACCCATCCCAGAAGCGAAAACAAAACGCCGGCCAGAAGTTCTCTCCCAGCTGGATAAGTTTTGGCAAAGAGTAACGGAAGGACTCGAACTGAACCAACTGTGGTCGCAGTTCCGTGCCGACGCCCGCGCTAGCTATCGCCTATATTCGCGCGACTTCGTAGCCCGGGCGCCACAAGGCACTCGCCGCCACAACTTTTTTAATACCGCGCAAGAATTCATTTGGGCAATCCTGGAGAAACTGACGCCGGCGCGGCGCATCCTGTTGCTGCTGGGTGTGCTGCTTGTGATCTTCCCCGCGGGCGGCTTCAGTTATCAGGGAAAATCAGGCGTTGAAGTCGTTGAATTTGACTTCCATTTTTACGGTGGAGTGGTGCTGTTCATTCTCCTGATGCTGGAAGTCGCCGACCGGGTGGTGATGAAACGCGACTTGGAGATTGCGCGCGACATCCAGAGCTGGCTGCTGCCCGCGAATGCACCTCGAGTGCCCGGGTTGGCGATTGCTTTTGCCACCCGCGCGGCAAATACCGTCGCAGGAGATTTTTACGATGTGTTTGCCCGGCCCGCGATAGCTTCGACTGAAACGCGATATCTACTCGCGGTCGCAGATGTTGCGGGAAAAAGTATTCCAGCCGCGCTGCTGATGGCCACGTTCCAGGCTAGCCTGAAGACGCTCTCGGCCACCTCCTGTTCTCTGCCCGACCTGGTAGCAGGCATGAACCGCTACGCGTGCACCAACAGCCAGGGCGGATTACGTTTTACCACTGCATTTTTAGCGGAATTCGACGCCGTCAGCAGAACCATCCTTTACATCAATGCCGGTCACAATACTCCCATTCTGCGGCGAGCCTCCGGGCTGGTAGAACGTCTGACCGCTGGAGGCTTGCCGCTGGGAATTAAGGCCGACGCGGCTTATGAATCGGGCGCCATCACTTTGCAGCCGGGCGATTGGCTGGTGATCTTTACTGACGGTTTGGTGGAGGCAGAAAACGAAGGCCTCGAGGAGTACGAGGAGCAGCGCTTGCTTACTGTTATCGAAGCGGGTGCAGAAACCACTCCTGAAGAGCTGCTGCGCCGCGTCATGACGAACGTCGACAGTTTTGTGGGGGCGACGCCACAGCACGATGACATTACCTGCATGGTAGTGAAAGTAGAATGAATGTTGGACGTTTGCAGGGTCGAGTTTTTCAGCTGATCTCCGCAGCAACTCCGCCGGTAAATTTTCGCCCGCGTTCCAGATTGGGAATAACTGATGCCACTATGGGACGGGTGCCGTTTTGGCGCTGCCGCAATCTGTCACTGATTGTGCCACTATATGGTCTCGGAGAAATCACTGCGGAAAACTAAATTCATCCTCGCCGTTCTGATCTCTGCACCAACGCTGCAAGCAATGAGGCTTACTCAGCCAAGGGAGCAATTCCTGAGCCTGACCGCGGATGGAGGTGCAACTGCCGTGATAAAAGCATCGGGCGCTCGCGGCCTGTCAAGAAACGGAGATTATGCGCAAACAAAAAGGTTTCTCATTAATTGAGCTGTTGATCGTGGTAGCGATCATTCTGATCATTGCCGCGATCGCTATCCCGAACTTGCTGCGGGCACGCATTGCGGCCAACGAGGCCTCCTCAGTAAGTTCGATTCGAACCATTAATACCGCAGAAGTCACTTACCAGACGTCCTATCCAACCGTGGGTTATGCCGTCACCTTACCAGCGCTTGGACCAGGCGGAGCGGCTTGTGCGGCTCCGGCTCAGGCCAATGCCTGCTTGCTGGATAACGTCCTGGCCAACGCCATCTCTGCCGGCACTGCCAAGAGTGGTTACTACTACGGAATTGGTGGTGTAGTTTCAGGCACGTTGGTGTTGACTTATACAGTGGGAAGTTCAGCAGCCGTGTTCAACCAGACCGGTGTGCGCAACTTCTGCTCCAGCGAAGATGGTGTGATCCACTTCGAAAGCCCCGCCGGACAATCTGCCCCGGTAACCACGACCGCTGCCTGCCAGGCCTTTACTGTCCTGCAGTAAGCGATTTAGCAGAGTTACTGGAATACCCCAAGGAGCATCGGAGAAATCCGATGCTCCTTTTTCTTGTTGCAAGATGCGAGCTTCACGCCATTCTCAGCTTAGAGCTTCTTTCGCGGCTGTCCCAAAATGACACAAGTTGTCACCCTTAGACACAATCTGGCAGGTAAGAGACTTTGAAGGTGGTCCTTTGCCCGGTAGCCGTTGGTGACAAAAGTTTTATTTACCTTGAAAACACAGGACTTGAGGCGATTGGCCTGATTTTTGATACCATCAAGCTGTGTGGTTAGCAAAGTGCGAAAGAAATTCCCTAATTGGGTCTATTGAGACCACACTTACTCGGGAGAAGAGGGGACAACGAGATGCGGAAACAAAAGGGTTTCTCACTAATTGAGTTGCTGATCGTAGTGGCGATCATTCTAATCATCGCTGCGATCGCTATTCCAAACCTGCTGCGTGCACGTATTGCAGCCAACGAAGCGTCGGCGGTGAGCGCAATCCGTACCATCAATACTGCCGAAGTGACTTATTCGACCGGCTTTCCCACAACGGGATATGCAGGAACTCTGCCCAATTTGGGTGGAGCGACTCCTTGCGTACCCGCCATCGCCACTGCTTGTTTGATTGATAGTGTGCTTGCCGGCGGCACGAAGAGTGGTTATACCTTCGCTGCCGTGGGCGCTAACGCCGTGAACGGTGTCAACACGACCTACACAGCGGGCGCC
>DATHJP010000322.1:0-14952 GCA_035489695.1 Terriglobales bacterium | reverse complement strand
TGCCATCCCTGCCGAATGTGCGCTCGACGGTTCGCGCGGTTGTAGGGGTCACCTGAACAGACTCTTTTTCGGTCTCAAAGTACGGCTCGTAGTGGCCGTTCGGTCCGAGGCGTTCGACATTCTGACTGTCCACAGTTCGATTGCCAGACTGCGTGTGGGATTCAGTCGTCCGCGTCGGATTTGTGTTGGCCGCTCGCGATTCCGTGCCAGTAGTCCACGACTGGTTCGCATCGCCTGCCTCAGTGTAGGGCGTCTGCGCGTAGAGAAAAGAAGGCGGGAGGTACAGAAGGACAACCGACAGCGTGAACCACAAAATCTTGGTCAGATTTGGAGATTCCATGAGTTCCGTCACCCACTGGAAGTATGGCTATATTATAGCAAATGAACCGTTTGCGACGGCCCTGCCAGCATGATAGCCTAAGCTTCAGCAGCTTACGGGGGGCGTGTTCGCTTCCCTGTCAATAGCGGCCCAACAGGGGAAAATGCCGACCGAACCCAAGCCCGCCAAAGTGTCCGTACCCGCCTCTGGGGATGAGACTTCGGAGCTGTCTCAGGCGCAACTTTCAACCCCGGGACGGGTTCATACCGGTGTGAGCAGCATTGCCATGGATCGCGGGTTGCTCGCGGTGGGCGGCGCGGGGATTCCTCCTGCGCACGCTGAGGTCGGTCTGTCGGCCGATGGTCTCACAGATGCCGAAGTGATGTTGCGAGTGAAAGCAGGCGACGAAGCTGCTTTCGATTATCTGCTGCAAAAATATCGCCGGCCGATGATGAATTTTATGTAACGCATGGCGCGTAATCCGGCGGTGGCGGAAGAACTGGCGCAGGAAGTGTTCCTCCGCATTTATCGCTCGCGCGAGAAATACGAAGCCAGCGCTAAATTCACTACCTGGCTGTATCGCATCGCGACCAATCTGGCTGTGAATCATGCGCGCGACACGCGCCATGAGCGTCCCGAGAACACCGTCAGCCTGGATGAGCCGGACGAGAATACGGGCGCTTCTATGGACGTCCCGGATGGGTCGCTGAGTGCGGAGGAAGCGCTGATGCGGCGGGAGCGGTTGTCCGCCATCCGCCAGCGGGTCGAGGCCCTGCCTAAGCGGCAGAGAATTGCCGTGGTCATGCACAAGTATCAACAGATGGACTACCGCGAGATTTCGCTGGTCTTGAAGTTAAGTGAGTCAGCCACTAAGTCGCTGTTGTTCCGCGCTTACGAAACTCTGCGCGGGCAGCTGAAAGAGTTTGTATGAAGGAAACTGTTATGAAATGCAACCAGATTCGCGAATTGATGCCGGACCTGGCCGCCGGATTGAGCGCGGTCACCCCGGAAATGAAAGATCACCTCAAGAGCTGCACCGAGTGCAGTGGCAAGCTGGAGGCATTCCGGCAGACCATGACCTTGCTCGATGAGTGGAAGGTGCCGGAAGGGTCGCCGTATTTTGATGTGCGGCTCCGCGCCCGTTTGCGCGAGGAGCAGGCGAAGCAGGCAACGGGATGGTTGCAATGGCTGCGCCGACCTGCGCTGGCTGTGTCCTTTGCGGTGCTGATCGCAGTGGGCGTGTCTTTGTTCCCCAACGGGGAGACTGGCAAGCCCACGGCCCAGTTATCAGTAGTGGCCGAACCCGGCTCCGCGGTCGGAGATTTACAAGCTCTGGACAAGAATCATGAGCTCTATTCCGATTTCGATGTGCTGGACGATTTGCAAGTGCAGCAGGATGTGAACGCTAATCCGTAAGCAGACGGATCAAAGAATCGGAGTTGGAAGTTTTTGGGCAACAAGAGACTTTGGGATGTGGTTGGAAGCGAGGGCAAAGTGTTGCGGCGCAGTTTCATAGCAGTGGGGATGGCGATGATCAGTCTGGCACTGGTCCTGGGAACTCCTGTGCCATCGCTCGCCCAGGGACGTCGCGGCAATCGCGCCGCAAGGAAGCAGCAGGCCGCCCGTGCACCGGGACATCACGCCGGTGAGTGGTTGCGGCAATATAAAGACATGCCGCCGGCTCAGCAACAACAAGCGCTGGAGAACGATCCCCAGTTCCGCAATCTTCCGCCGGACCGGCAACAGAAACTCAGAGAGCAGTTGCAGCGCTTCAGCAGCCTCCCTCAGGACCGGCAACAGCGCATTCTGGACCGCATGGAAACCTGGGAGCATCTGACTCCTCAGCAAAAAGAGCAGGCCAAGCAGCTGTTTTCGCAGCTCAAGGATCTGCCGCCGGAACGCCGGCAAATGGTGCAGGGCGCGATCGACAATCTGCGCAACATGTCTCCCGAACAACGCCAGCAAGCGATTGACTCGAACCGCTTCAAGAACCAATTTTCTCCGCAAGAGCGTGGCTTGCTGAATGGGATTTCCCAGCTTCCGCTGGCCCCAGCCGAGAGCGGCCAAAACGATCAAGCATCGGAAGAATAGATTCGCGCATAGTTCTATCCGCGAACGCCTCAGCTTTAGAGCCTTTAATAAAACCTCTGCTCAAACGTTTTTGCTTTTCCCGAAAGTAACTTCAGTTCATTCACGACAATAGATTGTTCTTCATTGCAGATAAGAAAGTTGGTAAGTTGAGGCATTCTCTGTCGGCGAAGTCTGTATCATCCAATATGTTCGGCGATTATTCAGAACGTGCTTTAAAGGTATTGTTCATAGCACGTCTAATGGCCGGGCAGCGGCTTTCGCCATCACTAGATACGGATGATCTGGTTGCTGCTATCGTCATTGAGGACCAAGCAGAGAGCCTCGCGGCTTCGCTAGTTGGGATTTCTTTGACGGAGGATCATAAAACTACTTTCGAAAGCGTGATGTCCTCATCTGCTCACCAGGCTTTCTTTGCCGCCGATACCGCCGCGAAGGTACTGCCGATACTAAAATCAGCCGCCCCTCACTATGAGCCAGGAATTCCTTTGCAGCAAGACATTCCTCTTTCGGCAGGTCTGACGCGCATCTTGGAAACAGCTCAGGAAATCAAACAGAGGTTCCAACAAACGAGTATAACGCCGCTCCATCTACTGGCCGCCGTTATTGCGGTAGGTAACAGCCGAGCAGCCGACATACTCCATGAAAATGGAATTTCGCAGGAGAAGATTTTCGAGGTAATTCAGCTGGGGACAAAATGAATTACGCACTGGTTTATCTCAATGCACTTCCCGAGTCCTTAGTTTCGAAACAAGTTTTTAGCAATAAATAATGCATTGGCCGGACGTTCTGCCAGCCGTCGCATCAGGTAGGGATACCATTCGGCGCCAAAGGGGATATAGACCCGCATCCGCCATCCCTCTCCGACCAGCGATTGCTGCAGATCGCGGCGAATGCCGTAAAGCATTTGGAACTCAAACGCATCGCGAGAAATGCGATTCTTGGTAGCGAAGGCCTTGGCTTGGTTGATGATTTTTTCATCATGAGTGGCCAGGCCATGATAGATCCGGCTCTTCATCAGGATTTTCATTAGCTTGACGTAGTTCGCATCCACCTCTGATTTCTTCTGAAAGGCGATCTCCGGCGGCTCCTTGTAGGCGCCTTTGCATAGCCGGATGCGGATGCCTTCGGCCAGCAGCTTCTCAATGTCGCTCTCGGCGCGCCGCATATAAGACTGGATGACCGCCCCGACGCGTCCCTGATTTCCCGGTTGGCGGTGAAGTTCGTGAACAAAATCAAGCGTGCGCTGGGTGTAAGCGGAGCCTTCCATATCCACGCGAACAAAATTTGGCGGATGCATGGTGGCTGCCTTCGCCACCAGTCCACTCACCAGTTCGCTGGCGAGGGCTTCGTCTACGTCCAGGCCCATATGGGTGAGTTTCAGGCTGATGTTGGCGTCGAGCTTTCGGGCGGCGATCTGATCGAGCAACTGATGATAAAGCTGGGCGCTCAAGCGGGCTTCTTCGGCGTTGGTAACGTTTTCGCCCAGATTGTCAATGGAGACGCTCATGCCCGCCTGGTTGACGGCCCGGGTGGCACGAAGCGCGTCTTCTACTTCGGTTCCCGCCACAAAGCGGCTGGATAATCTCTGTCCAATGGCCGAGCGCTCGGCGAAGGCGCGCAGGGACCGGCTTTCCGACAGAGAGATGAAGAGCGCTCTCAGCACGAAATTCCTGCAACACTAAGCTGAATGAAATGATGAGTGCCTTGCTGGGGCATGTCGTTCACAGAAGTTTGTATCACAACGAGAGAGGATTTCGGACCGGACGCGGGAACTTCGGGAGATTAACGGGGATCGAATCTGAATTCGATCGGCTCTCGAGTTTCGTGCGAGGAGGGTTCCCATCTCCATTTCATAATCGCGGTTTGCGCGGCTTCGGTCAGGAGTGGATGTCCACCTTTTACCTGCAGAGACTTTACGTTGCCGTTGGTCGCAACCAGGGCTTCCAACTTCACTGTCCCTCTGACGTTCATTCGACGAGCCAGTTCCGGATATGCGGGGACGATCCGGTTCACGACTTTACGTTTGCTTTCGGATTGCTCCTGCTGAGCGACCGAGAAGGTGGACGTGAAGACCAACATCGAGCAGAGTGCCAATACCGCGAGTGTAATCCGGGGACGCATGTGTGAGGTACTGACATCTGGAGCTTACATAGAGCAGGGTTCTGTGGTGAAGATGACGACGGTAACCACCGTTAGTTCCACAGACGGACCAGTGCGGCACTGGGGGCCAAGCCGTTTTGTTTCTTAGGATTCTGTCCGCTTCAGGCATCTTCACGGCGCGGTTTAGCGTCGGGCGGCCAAGCATCCCAGATGCGAGTGGCCCAAACAAAGTTCGGAAGCTACAAACCGGTGCGCAATTCCCGGAGGAAAGCATCGTCACGCCACGATTTGCGGACCGCTTCCACTTGATCCTTGGGCAAAGACTGTCCATCGGACGCGCTGGAATTCTTCTCTGCCTGCTGCGGATTTCGCGCGCCGGGAATTACGGTAGAGATAGCCGGGTTGGACAAGATAAATTTCAGCGACCATTTGCCGAATGCGGCAGAATCACCAGGCGCGATGCCCGCCAGTTTCTGCAATCGCGACGCTCGCGGAACCAGTTCGCGCATCGTCGAAGGCGGCAGAGTGTGCGAACGGTGATCGTCTTTCGCGAAAGTAGTATCAGGCTTGAATTTCCCGGCAAGAATGCCGTAATAAAGCGGCACTCGCGCAATGATGCCGACATTTTTCTTTTGCGCCAGGGGCAGGACGTTTTCTTCCATCTCCAGTCGAAGGGCATTGTACGCAAGTTGAATCACTTGTCCTTTGCCGCGCTCGAGGACTGCCATACCCTCTTCAGGCAAGAACACCGAAACACCGTACCAGCGAATCTTTCCCTGCTTCTGAAGCAGTTCGAGAGTTTCTGGCCAGTCGCCCTTCCGGATGTCATGCTCGTCCGGATTGTGGAGTTGATAGAGATCGATCACATCTTTCTTGAGGCGTTTCAGGCTGGCTTCACAGGAACTGACGATGTGCTTGCGGCTCCAATCTTTGCCCCCGACTCCATTTCGCACGACGTTGCCGACTTTAGAGGCGACGTAAACTTTGTCCCATTCTGAAGAGAGGGCTTTGCCGAGGACTTCCTCACTGCGCCCGTTGCCATAGACGTCAGCTGTGTCAACAAAGTTGACGCCCAGTTCGCGAGCCCGGCGGATGGCGGCGATGGCGTCGGCTTCTGGAGTCTCGCCCCAGCCCCATTGTGTGCCGGCGGCTTCGCTGGTGCCGCCGATAGCCCAGGCGCCGAAGCTGATCTCACTGACTTTGAGGCCGGTTTGTCCAAGCGTGCGATAGTTCATGTCAGGAATCTCATGTTAGGAATTTTTTGACAGCGGCTACTCACCTTGTGCTTCCAGAAATCTCTCCGCCTCTAGAGCAGCCATACATCCAGTGCCGGCGGCGGTAATGGCTTGACGATAGCGGCGGTCCTGGACGTCGCCACAGGCGTATACGCCAGGCACGCGGGTCAAGACGTAATCTTTGGTCACCAGGTATCCGTCCTGATCCATATCGAGCTGGCCTTCGAACATTCTGGCATTGGGATTATGTCCGATGCCCAGGAACATGGCGCTGGTTGGAAAATCCCAGACCTTGTCGGTCTTGAGATTGCGCAGCTTGAGGGCAGTGACTTCCTGTTGGGCTGGGTCGTAAACATCTTCCACAACCGTGTCGGTCAGGAAATGAACTTTGTCGTTGTGCTGAGCGCGGTCGAGCATGATCTTGGAAGCGCGAAACTGGTCGCGGCGATGGATCAGCGTCACTTTGGTGGCGAAGCGAGTGAGGAAAATAGCTTCCTCCATGGCGGAATCTCCGCCGCCGATTACGGCAATTTCTTTGCCGGAGAAGAAGAAACCATCACAGGTGGCGCATGACGAGACGCCGTGTCCGATCAGCGCCTGCTCGCTGGGCAGTCCCAGCCACCGTGCGGAAGCGCCGGTGGCGATGATCAGGGTCTGGGTGAGAATCTTTTCTTTACCAACCTGCAAGGTGAAAGGACGTTTGCTGAGGTCGGCGCTGACCACGTGACCCAACTCATAGCGGGCGCCAAAACGGCCCGCCTGCATACGCATGTTTTCGATCAGCGCTGGTCCCTGAATGCCCTCGGGGAATCCGGGGAAATTTTCCACCAGCGTGGTTAGCGAGAGCTGGCCTCCGGGCTCATGACCTTCGAGCACCAGCGGTTTTAGCTTGGCGCGCGCGGTGTAGAGAGCAGCAGTATGGCCGGCGCAGCCGGATCCGATGATGACGACGTCGCGAATGTTATCCATGTAGTTAAGATTTTAGATTGTGAATTCCGGAATAAGTTGCAAACCGGAAATGCAGCATACAGGAGATCATTTGTTCTTGGGTGCAGACTTTTTGGCGGCAGGCTTTGGCACGGGCTTCGATGGGCTGAATAAGTCGACCCGCGCCAGTTCGTCGGGAACGATGTGGGCGGCCCTCAGCTGACTGCGGTAATTCGCGACAATGCCGGATCCACTCTGAAACAGAGGAGCATAGGCGCTTTGGTCCGGCGCAGGCCCGGCCTCCGGCGCAGGGCAGCGGGCGAGCACAACTGAAGACTTGCCAAAACGTTCCAGCTTGATTCTGCTCACCGGCGTGTTGGTGGAGAGCATGGTTGCGGGCGAGGTCACCGACGAGGCGCTGTCCTCGATAGAAACCTGCATCAGATCTTTGGGATCGCGCACGCGAAATACTAACGTCTCCATCATATTTTTGGAATCTTGGCTGAAAGAATATTGCACTGTGGAAAACATCGCCTGAAAGGAAAATTCGCGACGGATGCGGACCCATCTTGCAGTCGCGGACTCGGAAGAATCCTGACCACTCTCGCCAGGCTGAAGGAAGCCAGGCCGCTCCTGAAGGCTGGTACGTCCACGATCGATTTCGAAATCCGGGCTAAAGAGGGGCTGCTTTGGAATTCGAGCGAGTGCAGAATCGATCGCCTCTTTCTCTTCCGCGGAAGGCGAGCAGACGTTGAGCACATTTACTTTGACTTGCGGCTGGGATGGCTGCTGCGCCGCAGCAGTCATGGCCCCAATGGTGATCAGAACTGGGAATAATCTCTGGAGCACGGAAGGATTTTAGCAGGTTAGGTCTCGAACTCGGTTTCCGGTTTCCGGTTTCTGGTTTCTGGTTTCTGATGTGAGAGCGTGGGTTTCTGGTTGCAGATCTCAGATGTCAGTTCTCAGTTCTCAGTTCCGATGCCATTATCACTCCGAAATCGCTGCTGCATTAGAATTACGCAATGGCAAATCTAACGCTAGTTTATGGAATGCGATTGCTGCCCTCTGATGAAGTGGCTGAAGTGGGAGACGCCACGCTTAAACTCAAGAATGGGCGTGAAGCGCACGTTACCATGCACGTACTCGAAGGTAGTAAAGAAGCGATCGAGAACCAGTTGAAGACGAGTCTTGATGCTTTCTTCGACTTTTATCCGGAGATCTAAGCTGAAGGCTGGTCCCTGGCCGAGCCTCTATAATCGTCCTGACGAATGAACTATTTTCGCTATTTCCGTCTTCGATTAGTTGAAACTGGCTTGATGCCTACCAGCAAGGTGGCGCGCACTGCGTGGTACTTGTTGGGCTTGGATCTGCTGCTCTTTACACTGCAGAAATTACTTGGGTTATTCAAGCTTTCCTACGGAGATAGTCTTTCTGGCTGGGTCTTTTTCCTGAGCTTCGGCGTCATTGTCCTGTTCGTCATCCTGGCCTATCGCTGGCTCAAAACAAAACTTTTGTGGCGGCTTCGCAACCGGCTGATTGTCACTTATATTTTCATTGGTGTCATCCCAGCTGCACTGCTGGTGGCGATGACATTCATCACGATTTATTTGTTCGCCGGACAGTTTGCGAACTTTGTTGTGATTTCGGAGCTGAACTCCCGCCTGCGTAGTTTGGAAGCGGCCAACGCCGCCATTGCGAATGAGCTGGCAACCCGAGTGGAACGCGGTGAAAAGGCGACCGCAGAATCTCTGGAGGGACTTAGACGGCGCGAGGCATCTTGGTCACACCAGGAAATCTGCGGCTGGCAGGACGAAAAGCCCTTGCCGGTATGCGGCGGCAAGGAGAGCACTCCGTTTTCGCTGCCTTCGTTTCTGACACCTCAGTTCAAGGCCGTGGTTCGCGATCAAGGCAAGATTTATCTTCGCGCCGCGACGGTGTTGAATGTGGGCCCCCGGAAGCTGACCGTTATTTCGAGTGATGAGCTGGATCGAAAGCTGTTGCATCAGGTGGCCGCTGAACTCGGCGAGATTACACTTTACGTTTCAGTCCTGGAACCGCAGCAACCCAGCGTCCCTGCGAACAAATCCGCACCCCTCGCCTCTCAAGACCGGAAAGCCAACGAAGAGTTTAGGTATCGCGCGAGCAAGGACGCGATAGACATTCAGAACGGGGAGGAACACCTGCGTCCCAGTTTCACGGCAGGCAATTTGGCGGCCTCCAGCGGTAGGTTCGATCGTGAAATTGACTTCGGAACGCCGCTTCCCGTAGTGGACTGGGCAACCGGAGAGCAAAAGAGAGCCGGTGCCGTGCTACGGGTACAGACTCGCCCTTCGATCCTTTATGCCCGGTTGTTCGCTGCCTTAGGCGACTTCGCCAAGGGAGTCGAGGTAATTTTGCTGGTGATGGCTGTCGGACTCTTGGTGATCCTGCTGCCGGCGGCGTTGTTGATCGGCACGCGCCTGACCCGCACCGTCACCGGAGCCGTGGCTCAGCTTTACGAGGCCACCAAGCACATCAATCGTGGTGATTTCAGCCATCGCATTCCGGTGAAGTCGAACGATCAGCTGGCGACCCTGGCGAACTCATTCAATTCAATGACGGCTTCGATTGAGAAACTGATCGAGGAACAAAAGCAGAAGCAGCGACTGGAAAATGAGTTGGCCATCGCACAGGAAGTACAGGAACAACTTTTTCCCCAGCGTATTTCGCAGCTTGCATCGTTGGAAGTTTACGGATTCTGCCGTCCCGCGCGTACTGTCAGCGGCGATTATTACGATTTCTTAACTCTTGGTCCCGAACGGCTGATTCTGGCCGTGGGAGACATCAGCGGGAAGGGGATTTCAGCAGCGCTATTGATGGCCACCATTCACTCCGCAGTGCGAGCCTATAGTCTGGAAGGAATCCCCATCCTGCGGGAACCCATGGCTGTGGGGGCGACCGCGGGCTCGGGCAGGGCGGCTCCGACGTTGCAGGGAGCCGAAGTCTCAGCGGCGATCATGCTGTCATTGTTGAACCACCAACTCTACGAAAGCACGCCGCCGGAAAAATACGCAACATTATTCCTTGGAATTTACGATGGGCAACAACGCAGACTCACTTACAGCAATGCGGGCCACCTGCCGCCCATCATTCTGGGTGAAGACGGTTCGCTGCGCCGCCTGGAGTGCGGGGGTACCGTCATTGGGCTCTTTGGCCAGGTCAATTACGAAGAGGATACCGTCCCCCTGCGGCGTGGTGAGATCTTTCTGGCGTACAGCGATGGGGTTACCGAACCGGAAAATGATTTTGGCGAATTCGGCGAGCATCGGCTGATTGAGCTGGTTCGCGAGAATCGGCAATTACCCCTGGCACGCATCACCGAAATCGTGACCGCCGCCGTGGATGACTGGATTGGCGCCAATGAGCAACCCGATGATGTGACTCTGGTGCTGGCGCGGTCGCGGTAGGAAAGGCAGCACTCAGCACTCAGCACTGAGCATTCAGCATTCAGAGCCCTGGGACTCAGTATCCGGCTCCCCGAACCGCACATGGCTGAATGCTGAGTGCTGAATGCTGAGTGCTGATTTGACTTGGGGCAGTCCTTCAACGACTGGAGACCGGATACTCTGTTCGAGTCCAGTACGCCACCCAACCGGAACGACTGCCCCGAGGCTCCACGCACCCGCAAATATCGCCGCGGGCACGCCCGCGCGGAGCAAACTTATTTAAGGGCTTAACAGGGTGAGTCAGGGTGAGAAGAGATGATTAGCAGATCAGAATGCACAACAATGAAAGCCGCGCGTCCCAACCGGGCAGGCGAGTAATCTCGCGGGTATCTGCCAGCGCTTCGAGGACGCGCCTTGGAATCAACCTCGGTAGAGGGAGAGAGACCGCTGCCTGAACTCGGTTGAGAGATAAGCGAGCCTTGGCGGCAATGGGAGCATTTCCGCCATGAAAGGTGAATTCCGGCAGTTCCACCTGGGGCAGAACGAGAATCAGCGCGAATAGCGCCAATTCAAAAATCAGGAGCGCCCATTGCCAACGTTTCATGAGGTAACCCGGAATGCGTACGAGAGGAAATTACTTCGATTCCATCCTTCATGTCAACTGGACTTTTGGCTCCTTCGGCGCAGGCTGTCCGCTAGCGGTGAGCAAAGCTGTAGATCACCCCGTAACTGGAGTCCGCGATAGTCAGCGCGGTGAAGGCACGCTCCAGTTTGTGGTGTCCAGTCTTATGAAAGAAGTAGCTGAGTCCTAAGGCGCCCGCGGTTCGTCCGGCGAAGAAAACCACCTGGCCGGGAGTTCCGCTTTCGCAGAGGCGCTTTGCCATGGGGTTCATCTCCTGGCCTCCTTTGCTCAGATTGCGGTGAGTGATAGCAAAATCCGTAGCTTCCATGGCCGCGTGGACCGCAAACAAAGCGGTATTGGGTCCGTCCCAGAACTTGTGGTGTGAGGGGGCATCCGGCAGATAGCTCTCTTGTCCCCGGCTCATCACGCAAGTCGCCAGAACAGCAATCAGTAGAAGCCATTTTTTGTTTCTCATGCTGCCAGACTATGTGTGATGAGGCGCGGGAACGAGATGACGTAGGTAATGGGGGACAACTTCTTACCCAGACTGGGAGACCGTATCAATCAGGAACTCAAAACCAAGTATTCTTTCTATACTCACGGTAGGCATCTCCAAATCTGGCTTCGAGAATCTTCGCTTCCTGGCGAGCACGAATGATTTGCAGTGGGATCAACACCGCAAAGATCGCCAGCAGAATGGGTTTCTGCAATGCCAGCACGAAACTAAAAACCAACAGCCCGCTGAACAGATACATGGGATTTCGGAATTTGGAGTACAACCCGTGAGTAATCAATTGACGAGCTTGCGGACTCACGGAAAAGGAGTTCCCCAATTGGTATCGCGCGATAATCAGCAAGATCGCGGCGGGGACGGCGATCAATAGTCCTATCAAGCGGAATTCGCTCCACGGACCCGGCCAGAGGATGATGAGCGCGACCAGCAAAAACGCGGCAAACATCTGAAGAGCAATCAGCGGCGGCTCTCTTTCACGATGTTCTCAATCTGTTGCAAGTGATTCAGGTCATGTCCGGCGAACATGCGGACTATATGGGCTATGCTTTCTTTGCCGCGCTCCTCGTGCATGCCGTAGTTTTCCCAAAGATTTTTCGGAACCGATTTCAAGAGTGCCAGGTTGTTCTCGCGCAGTACTCTGAACGTTTCCAGGGAAGCCTTGGAATCACGCTGGAGGTAATTAAAAGTATTTGCCCAGGCATCCTGATCGAACGCCTGTACCGGCGTGCCGTTCTGGCTGAGAATCATTCGCATACGCCAACCGCCTGCTAATTCCGTGTCCGCAAGGTGGGCGAGGATCTCCGCGATCGACCATTTTCCAGGCGCGGGACGCCTGGTAAGTTGTTTTTTGTTCAGTTTTCGGATCAGGGTCGAGAGTTTTTTCGGAGTCGTCTGCTGCACCTGCAGCGGCTCTTTATTGGCGCTGTGGGCGAGGATGCGCTGGGTATACTGCTGAGGGGTTTCTGGCACGACGGTTCCTCCTGCTTGGAGTACTTCGAGACGTAGATTCGGCGCCCAGGAACGCGGAACAACTCTATTGCAGGTGTCGGGCATCCGGGCCGCCAAGTTGGGCCATTATAGTCGGCAGATGGGGGCCATCACCAAAGTTCGCGTTCGCATCCAACAAAAGAGGTAGAATCTGCGTCCACTTACATCGCAGGAGGACTGTGTGCTGAAAATGCGTACTAAGGTTCTGTCGGCAGTTTTGATCGGACTATGCACCCTGCTGCTCGCGGGATGCCCACAACGAACCACCATTTCGAACATTAATCGCGATCCCGGGCGTTTTACCGGCAAGGAAGTCACGATTGTCGGGCAGGTTTCGAGTTCTTTCGGTGCACTCGGTTCCGGCGTTTTCCAGCTCGATGACGGCACCGGACGGATGTGGGTCTACAGCCAGAATTATGGCGTGCCGGGGAACGGCGCGAAAGTCGCGGTGACCGGCGACATCGCACAAGGGTTCAATTTCGGCGGTCGAAACTTCGCCACAATACTGAAAGAAACCAAGCGGCGACACTAAGGGAAACGCAGAAATAAGAAGATCAGAAAAAAGAAGTCAGAATTCAGAAGTAAGAATCTCTAAAGTGGTTGTTCTCACTTCTTCATTCTGACTTCAGTTAGGCTTGGGATTCGCGGAGTTCCAGGTTTACCTGGCGGAGGCTGGTTGCCTCCTGTGGATCCATTCCAGCTTTCAGATCAGTTTTTTCCAGGAAATAACGCCAGCCTTCGTGGCGGTCTTCTGAGCTTTGCTGGACCTCTAGAGTTTTGAGCGTGGTCTCGGCGTTGGATTTTCCCTTGATGATGGCAACAACACCACCTGAAACATAGGTTCTCAGGTTATAGCGGATTACAGCGAAAGAGCCTTTGGATTCGTCCCGCATGCGGAAACACCCCAAGTATTGCACCGGAGCCGGTGCTTTTCTAGTACTTCTTTAGTTGCGCGCTCGCCCTTTTGCGGTGGTTACGGGCACGCCTTCCCACTGTTTGCGTTCTTTAGAGTTATGGCGGGCCCTTACGATGAAAAGCACCACACCCGCAACAAACATCATTGCCACTATGGCTGCGATGTAAGAGTCCGCCACAAACATTTAAGACCGCCTTTTAACGCTGTCTCGAATTACAGGGGCCGGACGTTCTCAGCCTGCCAGCCTTTCGGCCCTTTGGTGACCTCGAACTCAACACTCTGGCCTTCTTGCAAGCTGCGGAAGCCGCCTGCCTGAATCGCCGAGAAGTGCACAAAAACATCTTCGCCAGTTTGACGGCTGATGAAACCATAGCCTTTGGCGTCGTTAAACCACTTTACTGTTCCTTGTTCTGCCATTTTGTTACTTGTATCCTTTTCAAATTATTTACGCTGAATGGTGAGTCGGAGGTACTGACGGCAGGCACTAGCTGGTGAAGCAAGAAGCTGCTCACAACCGATTCAAATCAAACGCTTCTATACCATATCAGATAATCGGCATAATGCGGTAGCAAATTGAATAGCCCGCTTCTCGCCTGACTTGCTACTTAAGTAACCATCCCAGTCCTCTCGATACGATCCGGTCTGGGTCTACCGCATTCGGGAACGATTCGCGGCTGGAAAAAGGCGATACTCCACGCTGGCAGTTTTCTGACTGCTGTCCCACTAGCAGGTATATACTTGCTGTGACCTTAACCACGAAGACACACCGCTTTCTACCACCCTGCGCCTTCGCGATTGAGAAAATTAGTTTTGAAGGCGCCCCATAAAGCCAGCAGCAACGCGTCCTCTTGTTAGCAATTGCCACGCCGGAGTCGCGTAATCGTCGCAAATGCGGTATGACGTCTCGTTCGCAGGCAGTGCGGACATCGTCGGAACTGCGCCGCGACGCTCGGGTCGAGGCCATGCAGCACCAGCCTATCTTTAGGAGGAAGCGATGTCAGAACGAAATGGCGACAAGTCCAGGTTTCACCGTGTACGAAAGCAAAATATCCAGCGACGAAAGCGAACGTTCGAACTGCTTCAGGCCGCGGCCATCAAAAACGGTGAGGCGCTGGGACGCAAGCGAATCGCGAGTGCACCGGTAAAGGATGCACATGAGTAGGCCATCAGCTACTTCGTTTGCCTCACTCAGCGGAAAACGGCGGATACTGTTGGTGGATACCTACGCCAACAAACGGGACCTGCGAGCCAAGATCATGCGCAAGTTGGGCGTCGAAGTAGACTGCGCCGCCGACATCACGGAAGCGCGCGCTCTGTGGCAGGCCGACTCGTATAGCCTGGTGCTGGTGGATGTCCGAAACGATTCGGTCAATGTGCAGGAATTCTGCAGCGAGATACGAAGTGCCAAACCTCCGCAGGCGGTTGCATTTCTGGTGGGCAAGCCTGATTATCTGGCAGGGGCTCCGGGTGCGGATGAAGTTCTGGTGGTCGATACAAATAATGGACATGACGCCTGGGGACAAACCGTCGCCGCCTTGTACGCAAATGCTTGCGAGGCTTTGCCACGGCGTTGGGGCTTTCAGGAAGCGTCCTGGCGCATCGCCGCGGTGCGAACTTTGAATGATCCGCGTCCGGGCCGCACGCCGGTCGAGAAAAAGCGTCCCAACTGGTCATGGACGGATTCAGTAAAGCAACATTCGGGCACGCTCGCCGATAAAAGTCTGGTGTAGATTTGGTTTGAAGAAAAGGAAACAAAATGAAGAAACTGTTCGTTGGCAACATCCCTCACAGTACAACTGAAGCAGAGCTGCGGACA
>DATHJP010000321.1:0-2396 GCA_035489695.1 Terriglobales bacterium | reverse complement strand
TTCGCTGGCATCTACGTGGCGCGCGGCTCCACCGGGGCTCGCCGGTGCACGATTTCAAACAATGTCATCCGAGCTTGTAGCTCAGTCGGCATAGACGTCTCCTTCGGAGCGGGAACTGGCGTCAGTGGGCCTGGAGCAAGCGGACCGGACGAATCGGAGGGAATTATGGTGATAGGGAATAATTGCTCTAATAACTTGGGCGGCGGTATCAGCACTGCCAGCAATGGAACTCTCATCACGAAGAACGTCTGTAAAGACAATGGCTCGGTGAGGAAACCAAATTCCTTCGGTATAGGAGTGGTGGACGCTAAGAACGTAACCATTAAAGAAAACATCACCGGAAACAGTGCAAACGTGACTGCACAGAAATATGGTATTTTGTTCCGTCGCGTCCATAAGGATCCAATCAATGCGACTGTAGTTGACAATGATTTGAGAGGAAACGCAGCTGCGCCGGTCATAGGCCAAAATAATGCCAAAACCCCCGGAGCCATTCCTCCTGCCACCGGCATATTCGCGCGTAACCGCGGATTAGACGACGGAGTAATTAAGAAGACCCATAAGTTGTAACCGTCACAAGTGGAGAAAGATCGAACTCTACCGAATACGCGAGCTAGCGGTTTCGTCACCTTCACATAGTCCTCTGCGGAAGGGAAGGGCTTACTTACAGGGTTGAGTCAATCGGCTAGTTTTCTAGCAACCAATCAAATCCGATCAGAGCTCTATCGGGTTGGTTGCGACTTTCGGACAATCGAGCAAAGTCCACCCCGGCGCCAAACTCTCGGTCGCAGGTCATCTTGGCTTTGCGGGTCGGTTAGGACGGCGAATCCGTTTCACCGTTTCCTCCTAGGCTCTCCTTGACGTTGTCCGCCTGTCTCGTTTCGATCAATCGAAGCAGCCAGCTGATAGAACACGACAGAGTCGTCGATTGACGAAAGTCATTATCACAATACGTTTTTTGGATGCCGCAACGATTATCGCCTGAAATATGCGAAGCGAAGAGTTAAATTTAGACTCTTACAACACCGACAAGATAACGCACCGCTACCTGGATGTGTATGATCCAGTTCTACAGCCGTGGGTCGATAAGGGAATTAAGCTTCTGGAGATTGGTATCCGTAAAGGAGGTTCGCTTCAATTGTGGCGCGACTATTTCCCTCTTGGCATTATTACAGGGATCGACCTTAAGCTGCCAGAGCGCTTCGAGGCTGGAGAGCGTATTCAGATCTTCGAAGGCAGCCAGTCGGATAAACGCTTCCTATCGGAAGTCGCTGATAAAATGGCTCCAGAAGGATTTGATATTATCATAGATGATGCATCGCATATCGGCGAGCTGACTAAAACAACGTTCTGGCATCTATTCGATAATCACCTGAAACCTGGTGGATTATACGTGATCGAGGACTGGGGCACGGGCTACTGTGATGACTTTCCGGATGGTAAACAACTCAATCCAGCGAATCCGTCTGTGTCCCGAGTTGAGTCGCTAGCATCGGAACGGCTAGGGGGAAGCGTGAAGGTTCCGTTTCCCTGTCATTCTTACGGAATGGTTGGATTTATTAAGGAGTTAGTGGACGAACAGGGCGCCGCTAGTGTTACTATGAGGTCTCCGATAGATAGGCGCAGAGGGTCCAAATTCAAAAATATTGTTATTACACCAGGCATCGTTTTTGTGACCAAAATCGCGCCCACTATTAGCGCTTCCCCGAATCCAGTGCCTGCCGGCAATGCTGCCGGCAGAACCACGATTTCGTGGAACACTGCCGACTGGACCATTGGAAAGGTTTATGTTTCCAGCAATGGAGGCCAAGAATTGCTTGTGGCCGCGGGACATCAAGGCTCCGCGGCTGCGAATTGGATCTGCAATGGTTTCAGTTATGAGTTCCGTCTCTATAATTCAGATCACACGAAGCTTCTCGCCAAAGTTGTCGTTACCAGAGCGACAGAATAATCAGAGCGGAGTTAGCAGGTCCTTTAGTCGTTCACGATAGTGCCCCCATTTGGATGCAAATTTGAGCCGTCATCTTTGCGGGAAGTCGCTGCTCGACAAGTAACCAATCAAGATGTCGATCTTAGCGATTGCTTGATCAAAGCGGGGCGCGGGATCGGGAATCTGCCCGCAGAAGCGGATCGTTGAAAATTACCGGAAAACTACGCGATCCGCGAAGTCGCCGCATAGACTTTGAAACCGGTTGAGGCCGCTTGCACGGACGGCTTCGCAACACGTCGCCCGTCTTACTTATAGCCTCGCGAGCTGTTGACTCCGCGACCGGCTCAGCGCTACGGCACTGTTATTCTCAGAATCTGCCCCAAGCCATTCGGTGGTGGACCAAAACCCTTGTTCGAGACGTAAATCGCGCCATCCGGGCCGAAGGTCATGGCCGTGGGGAGGAAGA
>DATHJP010000320.1:0-2118 GCA_035489695.1 Terriglobales bacterium | reverse complement strand
TACATCCTTCGCACTTCTTCTAACACGCTTTACATCGGGGTGACGGAGAGTCTGGATCAGCGAATCAACACGCATAACAGCGGGAAAGGAGCCGAATGGATCAAAGTGCATCGAGATGCCCGTCTCGTGTACTCTGAATCTAACGCTACACTTGGCTCCGCGCGAAAGCGCGAAATCCAACTTAAGAAATGGTCACGAGCTAAAAAAGAAGCACTCATCGCTGGAGACCTAGCAATGTTGAGGAATTTGAGTCGCGGACTGGGTACGTCCCCGCCGTTTCAGTGCATCTTCCATCGCGCTATCTGTAATCCCAGGCGACGCAGGAAAAAAGCCGGGCGTTATTGATGGCATAGACCGCGCCGTCCGGACCAATCAAGGTCGGCGTGTAAGCCTCGCCTGTAGGCGGAGCAAGCGTTAGTCCGGCAGACAGAGTATTAGTATCGAAATTCCAGCGATACGCTTTTCCGTCCTCGCTGTTGACTACTGCGCAGTGGCGGATTGGGTCAATCGCGGCTGAATTGATACACCACTCTCGCACTCCGCCGAGTGCAGGATCACGCGTCGGTCCCAAAACCCTGAGCACGGTCTTCATGACACTCACACCCGTCACGGGATCGATCATGCTCACATTGGGGTCCACGACCGCGAGATAATTTCGACCATTTCCACCAGCCTGAACATAGTTGTTATATTTGGTGAGGAGTAGATAAGTCGACGCACCATGATACGATGGAACGGCCTCGGCCGGGACAATTGAGGCAGTATCATCCCATCCAAATGCGCTTGCTAGCTTTCGACGGTGCAACTCTTCGTCGAAATGAAGGAGCCAACCGCGGCCATGGTTGGACGAGAACTCAGCTTCAAGCACGCCAAAGTACACGTCCCCATCGGGTCCAACAGTCGGAGAAGCGCTCCCCGAATCGCTTGCGTTTGCGGCGAGTCGATTATCAGGCGTCGATTGCGGATCTACCAGAGGCACACTTGCTTTCCGGATTAGCGTCTCGCTGTCGAGTGCACAAAGGTACGGTGGGAAAAAGCCGAGAATGCCAAATGGCTTGTGGTTGACTGCGACGTAGAGCGTCGCCCCGTCGCGGGAAAATGCAGGGCAGCAATTATAGACAACCTTCTCGATAGAGCGATGGCCGGAAATCGCAGCTGCGGAGGCAAAAATGCCTCGCTCTCCCCTGGAGATCCGGGCAAGGCCACTTGGAATCCCATTGGGATAACCGGGCAGCGGCGAATGCGTCGAAACATAGCCAAAATAAAGATTGCCGTGCCTATCACAGCTAATCGGCGTACAGATTTGAATCGATGCATTGAACGCCGCAGGGTTTTTGTTGTAATTCTCGATCCCGTAAAACGCCAACCGCTTCACTTCCCCGCAGGGCGAATCAGGAGAGTTTCTAAGAATGACAGTGCCACCAGCTCCGGGGACCGCCACAGAATGATCGCCAGGGGTAATGGCAACTCCGCAGATTGGCACCCATGCAAACTGGTGTGGAGGCAGCGAAAAATCGGTGTTGAGCGACCAAACAACAGCGCCATCACTTCCCCGGTGCGCCTCCACTCGAAAACCGTCGTCCACCCCCGTCTTTACCGGCAAAATCACCGTATTACGACGAGTGATTAGCGGCGAACCGTAATGAATAAAAAGATCGTTCCCAGTGTATTGAGGTTGGAGGTCCACTGGCGTGGACCATCGGATCACTTGCGGGATCAACGAGGGGACTGATCCGATACACGTATGCTGCCCGTCATGGGCATAAACCGGCCAGCCCGTCTCCTCTTCAGCGGCCGGCGAACCAGCGGCGATTAGAACTGCGATGCTGAAAAGAAGAGCTGTCGCGCGCGGGAATCGGAAGAGGAGTATGGTCATTGGAGGCTTTCCTTATACTTTACAATATTTCGAACACGACGCGCGCGCGAAGGTTTCGGACAAATTTGGACAAGAAAACTGCGTAAACCTGCGCGATTTCGGCAAGAGCGTTACTCAGCCACATTGCAAGTAGCCGCTCTTTTCATTTGCGGCTGAATCGCGTAACAACGCGAAACACCAAGAGAGGTTCCGATTCGTTGGGGATCGCTTCTTTTCCTGTTTACGGGGAACGGCTGGCCACG
>DATHJP010000319.1:0-4808 GCA_035489695.1 Terriglobales bacterium | reverse complement strand
CTGGCCTCGTGGGCGGTTGTTTTCATTTATGCCTTCCTTCGCCGGGATCGCACGCTTCAGCTCATGGCGTTCTGGATAGTGATAGTGCCTCTACCGATCGCGTTTATTCTCCCGATTCGCGGTGGCGCATCTCTTTATCTTCTCTTGTTCGGATGGGCAATGATCTTTGCCAAGGTCTCATTTGATTTAATCACGCTAATTTCCAAATCTTTGATATTGGTTGGCCAGGCTGTCGGAGTGGGCGCGCCAAGCGGTGCGATCATGCAGGGCACGACTGCCGGCCGTGCTCGCAGCGCGGCAATCGGAACGGACGCCGGCGCCGCACCGAGTAAAATGTCTCCTCGGATTTTCCGAGTCGTGGCAACGCTTTTGGTGGCGTCTGCTCTCGCAATTTTTACTCAATGGGAAAATCAGCGTTTCGGTACGGTGCGGGCTTTGCTTAACGGAGGGCAAAAGGTATCTCATGTTATCGAAGCGTTGAAATCGCTAAATCTTCGGCCAGCGCCTGGAAGCACAGTTCTCCTGAGGACGAAGGAAAACCCATTCCAAAACAAATGGCATGCTCTTTTCATCGCTTCTCTGGTCTGGAATGATCGTTCCCTCCAAATTTGGCTGGAAGGCGTAAACCAAATCACGCCGCAGCAAATGGCGAAGGTCGATTACATCGTTTCACTCAATGAATTCCAAGCGAAGGTCATCCGCTCGTCCGAGATTCCACAATCCGACTAAAAGCCGGCTGCTGACTTTAAGAAGTTGTCGCTCCGTCATTGGTGCGTGCTCAAGATGATCTTTGCGAATTCGCAGACTACCCGATGAGTAATCGATTGTGGCAATGGATGGCCATGCGTTGGCGGCTTATTGTTGTCGGCGCACTGTTGGCTGTGTTGCTGCTGATACACATCACTAGTCTGCGCCACAAGGAGCTTACTACCGATGAGCCTCTCCATTACCAGTACGGCTATCGCGTGTTGCATGGCACGCCGCGGCGAACAGGCGCGATCGATAGTAGCACTATGCCGTTTTCAGCTGTGCATGCCATGACGAGCGGAACTCTGGCTGTAATTGCCCGGACGGCCGGGATTCCGGCAGACATGTCGCTGAACGGTCAGGTAAAGCGGGGCCGGTACGCGACCGTTGCTCTTTCGCTATTGCTGGCGTTGTATGTGTTGAAATGGAGTTACGAACTCTACGGCCGGAACGGGGCTCTTCTCTCCTTAAGCCTTTATGTCTTCGATCCCAATCTGCTGGCGCACGGTCAATTGGTGACGGCCGACTTGCCAGCGGCCTTGATGACGACAATGGCGCTCTACCACTTTTGGCATTTTCTCAAATTAGGCGGCAAAGGACGAGCACTTCTGAGTGCGGTGACGCTCGGTTTAAGCCAATTGGCCAAATACTCGTGCATCTACCTGTATCCAATCTTTTTGATGATTGCAGCGATTTATTGTCACTCTGCAACAGTAGCCGAATCTGCGAGGCCCAGTTGGCGGCACCGCCTCGTGGGGGTACTGCGCCGCTGGACCATCGTCACGGCGTTCTTCGTTGCAGTAAGCATCGTGATAATCAATCTGGGATTCGGCTTTAATGGATTCGGAACGCCGTTGTCGGGATATACCCCCAAGGATCCATTTTTCAGAAAGCTACAGGCGGCGCCGCTCATCGGCACTCTTGCACTTCCGTTGGCGGTGCCCTACGTCCAAGGTTTGGATCTAATCAAATTCGAAGAAAGGATGGGCGAGGCATGGGGAAACATTTACATGGCTGGGAACGTTCGATTGAATCGCCATGACGGAACTCTTCGCGGTTTCCCGGGGTATTTCTTCTACGCGGCCTTCTTCAAGGTACCGATTGCAAAGCACGTTATTTTTTTGCTGGCATTAATCGGATTTTTGTCGAGCCGTGGGCAGGCAGCGGGCGCTCTTCGCCGCGAGGAGATTTTCCTGGTAGTTCCGATTTTGGTTTACTGGGTGTATTTCAATTTTTTCTTTAACACGCAGATCGGCATTCGTTATGTATTACCTGTATTCACTCTCGCTACCATCTTTTGCGGGAGGTTTTTAGCCACTCCTGAATCTAAACTCCGACGATATACCGGAGTAATTCTGGCCGCATGGGTTGCTGCGTCGACGCTTTCATACTATCCGCATTTCATATCCTATTTCAATGAGTTTGTCCCGGACAGACGTCTGGCCTATCGACATCTTGCAGATTCGAACCTGGATTGGAGCGGAAACTATTGGTACCTGATAGAATATACCCGCCGTCATCCTGGGGTCATTGTGGATCCTCGCAAACCGCAAGCAGGTCGAATTATCGTGCCTGTTAACGCCTTGGTCGGGGTCAATCGAAATCCTGAGGAGTACAGGTGGTTGAGGGAGCATTTTAGACCTGTGGAACACATCGCGTACTCGTTTTTGGTCTATGACGTCCCGAAGGAGATGCTTTCGCAGGATGCCAATTCCAGAGCTAAATAGGCCAGCGCCACATCCCAGCTCAAGCGCCGTGACCCCGGGCTCTTCCAAACTGCGAGGCAATTAAGGTAATCACCTGCCAGGCAAAAGTGGCGGCGCTTTGGGCTGGCTCAGGATTTGCCGTGAGTAAGCCGACAAAGGGTATTCATTATCATAAATAAGGCGGTGCCAGGCACGATTCAAGATGGGATGGCGTCGCGATATCCTGGTTGTTCTGACTTTGTCCGTCCCAATCACAAAGAACTGACTATGACACGCAGTGGCTATGGTGGTGCCTTCCGGTAAGTCGTTCAGTAAATCCAGCAACCATGGAGCCCGCAGTCTTTCGAAATTGCCATCAATACTCTTGCGAAAATCCGATACTGTTACCCAGGGCACGAAGGTGCGCCCGGCATCGGAGATTAAATGAATCTGGTAACCGCCTGGCAAATTCCTAGCCGGACAACCTTCTGGCAGAGGAACACAAAACTGCGGACTCCACCCACTAATTGTATTATGGCGTAAAAGCATCAATCCCAGCGGGACAACAGTGGACAAGAGAAGTAGTATTCCCAGGCATCCTTGTGTCAGATGCGTCACCCGGTCACCTGCATTTGTGACAAGATTCTTCTCTACATCACCAGACTTAGTCCGCAGCAGCAGAAAATTGCGCAACTCTTGCCAGCTCCAGGCAGTCAACATCGCCGGTGACAGGTAGAGAAAGGGAAATGCTACCGCATAGACGCGGTGTCCCCCGTCCCAGGGCGGAGCAAAAGGCAATGAGATTACCACCCCTAATACGATCAATAAAACGAACCATTCTATTTCCGCTCGCCTTTTCTGCACGAGGGACCAACCCCATGGAACAGCAGCTCCCAGAACTGTCAACCACTTCATCCACGAACGAAACGTCTCTGACGTCGGTGGCTGCCAGTAAAACGTGTTGTCCGTCCACACAAATACGCAGGCATTCCAGAATCCTTTCAGAACGAGCCGGGGTTCTGCTCTTAACAGTGTCATTCCTTTGTCCCGAGCAATTAAGTTGACGCGCTCATATGGGGGTCCTATTTCGTTCATCGCGCTTACCCAATTCCCGCCCTTTAACATGCCGTAAAAGCAGAGCCAGAAATTCGAAGTTGGGCGAGGAGGGGCAAAGAAGATCCAATAGCCGACAAGGTTCAAAAGCATCCCGATAAAACAAGCCACTCCGGCGGCAAACATGCTGCGCCATCCCCAGCGACCCCGTGGGAAGATCCAGCCGCTATACAAGATCAAGAGAGGAAGGATGAAATAGGCTCCCGCTCGCGTGTTTAGCGCCATAACCAGACTGAACAACCCTGTACACCATAACCCTTCGCGTTTCTCGCGCAGACCTTGCAACATGAGAGCCAAGGCAATGAGCGCGAACCAAAGCCCGAGTTGTTCTGTGCGCAATAATCCAACCACCTCGCAACGGTAGAAGAAAAACACGAGACTCAAAAACAAGGTCGCGCCTAACCAGCCAAACATTACGCGCACCTGACGCCATGCTACAAACGACACCACCCCTGTGGTCAGGGTAAAGAGCGACACGATCGTCTTAAGGTTGCGGTCGCAGAGCCAAAGCATAGTACTCAAAAAACAAGGAAAGAATTGCCTTGTTGTTTGTGGCGTGACCACCCGCATGCCATCACTCCATTGATTCGCAAGCGAGAGATACACGGATGGATCGGCATTCGGCAACAAGCCACCCAGTAAATTGAACCGATTTGCCGGATGCAGAGCCGTATTGAAGATGTAAGCCTGTAAACAAGCGAAACACAGCGTAATCGCTGCGCACTCGATCCATGACACTTTATCCCCGCTCCAGACCAGGCGCAGACCACCAATCAGCCCGAAGACCACTAACGGAACCACGGTGCTCAATGCCATCGCTTTCAATCCAGTTATCCAAGGGAAGGGGTGGATCAGCAGCCATACCGAAGGCAGAGAACATAAAACGAATGGCGCGATGCCTTGAAGGCATCGGAAAGCCTGCTTTGTCGACTCCGTGGTTAAGGCCTGAATGGAAGGCATAGACTGCATCGGTTTCTTAACAAGAGTTTCTTAACGTGATGAATTGCTTAAGGGATCGGAAGTTGCAGCACGTCACGATCACGGGACCCTGAACATTCATCTCTTCATCGACCGGGACAACTGCAAACTTTCCACCAGCGATGAGGTGGAGCGACCCCGAGTTTGCTTGCGCGGCGGGCAAGACTCTATGCTCCCGGAATCGAGTGCGCGTCGCGAGATATTTGCTTCTGTGCTCTTACCGATTCTCCACGACTCTTCGCGGCGCTGCCTTGCTCAGTTCGAGCTGATCGCTCACCTTCTGTA
>DATHJP010000318.1:0-3522 GCA_035489695.1 Terriglobales bacterium | reverse complement strand
TGAATGGGAATGCTGCAACGGAACGACTTTTTCACGACATCGGCGATCGCGATGCATTGCCGAGCGCACGAATTGAGATGCTCGACGAACGTCATGTCGATGTCGCCGGCCAATAGCGTAAATTTGACCGCCCGCAGCTCGTCGAAGGTCCAACCTTTCCCGCCACAGCCGGTGGTGATTGCTTCGTTCCACACCGCTGCCACTTTTTTGCGCAATGACTTTTTCTTGATCTTCATCAAGCTGGGAAAAAGTTTCGCGATTTCTTTGACACCGTAGTTAGTTCGTTCGGTTGTTGTCATGGTCATATCAATTCTGATTCATGCTGTGTCCTAATTAGTTTTCTTGACTAGGACAATCGAAAAGAACATCGAAGTGCACATCAACCGGCGTTCCAAACCTCGGACGCCTTCGGCGAGTCGCAATAGCGCTGAGCATCTTTATTCAAAACGAAATTAAACCAGTTGGCCTTCATCCCCTCGAGCATCAAACTTTAACCGCTAACTTTTTTATTGACAGAACTAGGAAGGTTTCCCCTAATCGAGTTCAATCCCTAGAAAATCCCCAGAACAAAAGTGACTTGCTTCAAGGTCCGGGGAGCACAACAACAAATCCCAATCCTATGTCTAATTCCTCAACCAGCGTAATCCCAATCGGACCAAAAATCTGTAAACCCTTCCTTCTCGATGTAATGGTCTTTAGTCCCGAAGCCGGATTCAAGTTTGAAGTCTGCGTGGAACGCGACTGCACGCCCACAGCCGATGCCATTTGGAAAATAGTTTTCGATCTCTACAAAGTCGTCCAAGGCACTCCCGACGTGGCTTTAGTGCACGTGTCGTTTACTTCAGGCACGCCGGTGGAGCAAAAGGCTGTCCAAAGCATGGTCAATGGAGTCAAGCCGGCGCAAGCCGACATCCTAGTCGACAAAGTTTATCCTGCGACCAAGGCCATAGTTGGGAATCAGAATCCCACAGCCGCGCAGAAGAAAAAAATCCATGACGCCATGTCTGAAGTAGTCAACGTGAGCGTGTAGTAAGCTCTTCCAGCGTTCCCGGCGGATCGATGGGGGCCGGGCAGTGCCAGCAACCTGTGAGATTCTCCGTCCCATTGGTGGTTTCGCAGAAACTTGGCGTGAAGTGTGTTCTTTGCCTTGGTCTCTTGCTGCCGGCCCTGGGTTTCACGCAAGACGCCGCCCCGGTAAACGTGACCTTCGAGCCGGACGCGGACAAGACTTCCAAGGATGTTCGAGCAGCGCTGACCAGCGCGAAAAGCAACGGAGTTTATGATCTTCGTGTGCGATCGGTGAAGGTGGAAGGTCGATGGGCCGACCACGTTCCGTTGCCGCTCGCAGTGGGTGACACGCTTACGAACCAGAAATTATCCGCGGCCCTGGGCGCCCTGAGGGATGCGATTACCTCGAACTCGAATATGAGCTTCGGGTTGCGTTCGAAAGGCGAGGTCGGTGTGCTTTACATCGACGTTAAGTACGACACTACTCCTGCCGATGGAACCGTCGGCGTCACTTTCCGGCCTTACTACATTGATATCTCGCTCGTGCAGGTGGGCAACAATGTGCTGCCAATCCCCCGGTCTCCCTGGCCAACCCTTTATCAGAACGTGCCTGAGCCGCTCCTGGCTCTTAATCCTACCGTCGGACTTTCCTATGACCGGGTCTTCGGTTCGGCCATCTCCGCCAGTTTTGGGGGCGACCTCGTGCCAATGTTTAGCGGCAACAAGACCTTCGATGCAGATCATGAGTTCGATCTGCGCGCAGAGGGTACAAAATCGTTGGAGGAATCCTTCTATCGCGCCGATGGAGGCCTTAGCTTCACTCTTCGCCGCAAAAACTCCATCCTCCAGGAGCTGGTGTTCTTAGCTGACTTTGATGGCGTGAAGGAACCGCTCGGGAGTAGCGAGCATACTCGGGACGCAGGCGTGGCCACCTTGCGCCTTAAGTTGAAGGTGGCCCCCAACACCCATCTCTCCATCGACGCCGGTTATCGGCGGACCAGCGATAGCTTTCTGGATGGCGACACTTCGCTGGAGACTAATACCAACGCTAACGAGCAAACTGCCCGCGTCCTCCTTGATACCATTCCGTCTTCCATCAACGGATTCTTGCGTGCAGCATTTTGGGAAGAAAGTGGGTGGCAAGCCGGTTCGAGCAAATCCTATCAGCGCTTCGTGGGCCGTCTTGGGTATGAAAAGGAAATTGCCGTGGCTCCGAATCAGACGATCGGCGTAGAGATCGTGGCCGGCGGCGGTAAAACATCAGGTAACAATCCTGGCTATTCCCGCTTTTTCGGCGGCAACACGCCCGGACAATTTCTCTACGACAATCCGAATTCAACCACGTTGATGAACATGCCGTCAGGACCGATCATACGCAGCTTAGGAGAGAACGAGGCCCGATTGCGCGACGCCAATGGCAGAACCACCGGCGGCGACACGTTCTGGCACGTGAACTTGAATGTGACCTTCCCTATTCGGGCGTGGTCGATGCCCTTGATTCCGAACGAACTCACCGACATCCCTGACGAAAACGGCAATCCTATTTCCATCAAACAATTGCTCCGAAGGCAGATCGACGTGAGTGGGCCCAGCATGCTCGCGGCCGTCCTGCAGCAGCAAGGCTTGAGCGCGGCGGAGGCAACTCGAAGAGCAAAGCAGATCCTTCAGGAAGTAACGCCGGCCACCCATTTCGTCATTGATGACGCCAACCTCTACTCAATTAAACCACTCCTTATGATGGACGCCGCTGGCCTGTCTAGTCAGGGTGGATCGAGGGAAACCTGGCTGGCAGTGGGCGGCGGAATTCAGCTAACAGTGGTCACGGCCAAGCTTGAAGCCGGGTATATGCGTACTCTTTCCGGGCCTGCTTTCGGCCAGCAAGGCAATGCATTCGTTAGACTCGTTTTTCAGAACCTCTTTTAAGAGAGGGACTCGGGAATGGTTCTTGGCGCCGGTCCGTCATAGCCGTGATTAACGGGATCGATGCGGCGCATCGGTTTTTCGCGGGTTTGTTCTTCGATGACGTGCGCGACGAGTCCAGGCGTTCGGGCGATCATGAAAATGCCGTTGAAGGCCGCCGGGTTCATTCCTAAATCCGCGAGGATTGCTCCAATGGCGCCGTCGACGTTGATGGGGAGCGGTTTCTTTGCGTCGGCGAATGATTTCTCGACCGCGCGCGCCGCTTTCATGTGCACGCCGTCCACGCCGGCTTCGCGCGCCAGCTCGAACAAACGCGCCGTGCGTGGATCCTTGGTGTGATAGCGATGACCAAATCCCGGCATTCGCTCGCCCGCTTCTTTCATGGCCGCGAGCGTGCGCGTGGCCGCTTCATCCATCGAAATGGATTCATTCGTGGCACGATCGGCAATTTTTCTCAATTGTCGGGCGCAATCTTCAATCGCTCCGCCGTGATGACGATTGATCGACATGATGCCGGCGGCGACCGACGCACTTAACGACGCACCGGTCGAGGCGACCGTTCGCGCGGCCAACACGCTCGGAGGCGTAGCGCCG
>DATHJP010000317.1:0-3969 GCA_035489695.1 Terriglobales bacterium | reverse complement strand
TGATTGAACGGCGCCTTGAACTGGCTGGAGTTCTTGTCCACCGCGTACTCGTACATCACGCCGTAATTCATAACGATCGGCAGTCCGTAGATGAACGCTTCCTCCGCAATGGCTTTGGTCTCGGCCGGAGTGAGGTCCGCGGCGCGGGTGGTGACGTTGAGCGCTAGCCCGACGGCGAGCGCGAGGAACTGCATTTGAAGTAGTTTCATAGAGCTGGTGATTTGTTGAGGTTGTGACCGATAGAATCCGTCAACTCGCTAGGGCCAGGCTATTGGACCTTGGTCTTATGAAGAAATTTACAGGAGGCCGCGGAGAAAACGGAGGTCCAGAATCAAATCCTCCGTGTTCTCTGTTTCCTCCTGTTAGAGACGCTCATTTCTTCTCGGGTGGGAAGATGCTCTTCCAGTCGTCCTTCATGCTCACAACCGTCCAGCCTTTGGCCACGGCTTCATCCCAACCCTTGTCGAGCTTCGCCAGCGCGTCCTTGCGGTCGTAGGCATATTCGCGCTCGGCGTCGTCGTGGTGGACGTAGAGGCAGAACCGTGGACCGCGCTGCCAGCAGCGGTCCACTGCAGCATTTGCAAATCGCCGTCGGAGTTACCGAACGCGGCGATAGGTCGACTGTCTACGGGACCCTAGTCCTACAGATTGTGAGAGTGGATCACGTCTCGAGGAGGATTGGTTAGTCGCCTCCCATTCGGAGGGTCGCCGGCGTTTTGTTGACGTCCAGTGCCGGGACGGGGTTCTCCGGGTGCTGCAGGTCGGGCAGCAGGTCGTTCGAGGCTCCGCCCGGGAATCGTTTGATGTTCGGATACTTGATGATGGACTTGTTGAACGCCATGAGCGGAATATCCAGCAACGACAGGGACCAGCCATTATCCATGCCGGCATAACGACCCGGCGATGAGGTCGGGTTGCGGGTCGGAACCGCGCCGTTGAACATCATGTCGTATTTCTCATACGGATCCATGGTCAGGTTGTAAATCGAAGGGACGGCACCCATGTTCAACTCCGGGCCCAGCCAGGTGTCTTTCGAGGTGTAGAGCATCTTCCACGCGATCCTGATCCAGGGCGCTTCCGGGTCGCCACCAATGTCCGCGCGAACGCCTTTGAAATTCTCGCCGTCAATATAGACCCAGGAGTCGCGCGCCGAATGTTGGGCCTTGCCCATGACGTAGGCACTGTTGTCAACGCCGTCGAAATAGATCGGCTTACCGCTATTGTCTTTCCATTCACCCTGCGGCGGCGGCGGGAGACCGACCATCGTGGCGGTCGTCGGCCACACATCCATGTGTGACATCATCTCGCCGTAAACCGCGCCCGCTGGAATTTTGCCCGGTGCCCACATGATGCCGGGAACGCGCCAGCCAGCCTCGAACGGTGAACCTTTTTCGCCTCGGAAAGGATTGGTCCCGGCGTCGGGCCAGGCGTCCTGCCAGGCACCGTTGTCGGCCGTGATAATGACAATCGTGTTGGGTGCTTCCGCGCGGATGACATCCATAATCCGGCCGATGTTGGAGTCCAGCTCTAGCATCGAATCGGAGTAATTGCCGAGGTGCGATTTTCCCGCGAACGCCTTATTCGGGCTGGTGGGCTGGTGCATCTTCATGAAGTTGACGTCCATGAAGAACGGCTTGTCACTCTTCGCGTGCTCTTTGATGTAGGCGACGGCGGAATCCGCCTGCCGGACATCGAAGTCGGCAAGATTCTCGAGGGTAATGATATCGCCCTTGACCGCCGGCTTACCCGCCGTGCCCGACCACTCGTAGAGGTTCACGATCTTTTGATACATATCGCAATACTCCTTGTTGTATTTTGGGAACCACGGATGCGTGCCGGGTGCAGTGTCGCTGTAGGCATAGACTCCTGGATAGTAGGCGCCGAAGTGCTTCATCTCGTCGAAGCCATGATTAATCGGGTAGAACTTCTCTACGTCACCAAGGTGCCACTTGCCGGAGTAGTAAGTGGTGTAGCCGCTCTTCTTGTAGAACTCGGCAATGGTTGGCGTTTCCGGCTTAATCCCGTTTGGATCGCCCGGAACGACGACGACCGACAGAGCCGAGCGGATCGGGATGCGCCCGGTCATGAACGAGGCCCGGCCCGCCGTGCAACTCGCCTGGCCATACCAGCAGGTGAACATCGCGCCTTCCTTGGCGACCTTGTCAATGTTCGGTGTCGGATGGCCGAGAGCCGTGCCCCCGAGGTAACAACCGAAGTCGGTCCATCCGGTGTCATCGGTCATGAGCATGACGACGTTTGGTTTCTTGTCCGCCGCCTGGGCAGAGACCGCAACGAGTGCGGCTATCAACGGGACGGCCCATCGCGTTAGTATTTTTGGTTTCATGTTTGTTGCTTGTCCTAAGTGCGTGTCTCTGCGTGTGTATTTCAGGGTTGTTAGGTCGAATATCAGAAGGCGGCGATGCGTTGCACGACCCAGAACATCGCGACCGAGCCGATCGCATAGGGCGGCACCAGCTCGGCCCACCGCGGCAGGCGCAGTGGAATCCGACGAACGAGCGCGATTAGACTCAGCACGACAGCGATGAAAGCAATCTGTCCGAGTTCGACGCCGACATTAAAGAAGAACAGGGCGGCCGGAATGTGATTCTGCGGCAAACCAACTTCACTGAGTGCTCCTGCAAACCCGAAGCCATGAAGCAAACCGAATGTGAACGCCACGATCCAAGGGGCGCACGAGGTGATTCCATCCCGCCCTTCGCGTCGGCGAATAATTTCAAGAGCCACAAAAACGATCGAGAGAGCGATTGTCGCTTCGACTGGTTTGGAGGGAACGTGCACGAACCCGAGCGTGGCCAACGCAAGCGTGATGCTGTGTGCCACGGTAAAAGCAGTCACTGTCTTGAGCAGGCGAAAGGTCCCGTTGGTGATAATGAGCAAGGCCAGGACGAAAAGAAGATGGTCGATGCCGAATCCGATGTGTTCGACGCCAAGAAGTGTGTAACTTTCCGCCACCGGCAGGAAACCGCGCGAGCCTTTTATCTCCATCCATGCCTGCGAGGGATGCACCAGCGTGATCGATTCGGTCCCATCGAGCAGGTGCACGCGGACGAGGACGTCGGTGATCGTCGCCTGCAGTCCGACAAAATCGATCCGCTTTCCCTCGAGACGATCCGCTGTTTTAACGATACGCCGCTCAACGATCGAGTCCGGGAATTCGCGGACCGCCGGCTCGGTTACATTGTCGACACCCTTCGGAAATTGCAGCATGACTGGAAGAGGCAGTCCGGCGGTCCGCGGGATGCGCCAGAGCATGTCGTAGCGTCCCGGCACAGTCTCATTAATTTCAAGATAAGCTGGACGGGAATCGTGCGCCTGCGCGAACGGAAGGAAACAGACGAGGCCGATGAAAAAAACAAACGGCTTGATGCGACCCGCTGAGAGGTTTCGCCTCATGGCGGGGTTTGGCTGAGCGTCACGCTCTGACTGGTCGGGGGGCTGGTTTGCGCCGGAGGCATGACGATAACGTAATGGGACTTCATCGTTTCAAAGGCGCGGCGTTTGACTTCGGCGCGCTGATCGGAGACCCACTGCGTTTTTACATCGGCTTCAACCTCCTCATAGGCCGGGATACGACTGGGCGTGACCGATTCAATCCAGACGAGATGCCAGCCAAGACCAGATTCAATCGGTCCCTGCCATGAGCCTGCTTTGAGACCGGATAGGGCCCTGGCAAAGTCGCCGCCGAAGACGCCGGCAATTTGTTCCGGAGTGCGATCCCCATAATCGCTTTGGAAAATGAAGGGATCGGCGAGATCCGCAGGAACATGGCCCCCGTCTTGAGAGGCCAATTTGCCCAGCGCGCGGGTAGCGTCCTGACGCGTCGTCGGGCCGCGTTTGTCTGGAGAAAAATACAAATGATGAAATGTGAAGCGGGGCGGGAAGGCAAAACGTTCGGTGTTTTTCTCAAACCAGGCCTTCAACTCCTCGCGGCCAGGGTTGTGCAGGGCG
>DATHJP010000316.1:0-6512 GCA_035489695.1 Terriglobales bacterium | reverse complement strand
GTGGCTTTGGGAAGTCGGGTAATCCTTACGACGAACTGGGAGTCACAACCGTCATCAACTGTCAGGGAACCATGACGATGCTCGGTGGTTCGGTGATTCGCCCCGAATTGGAAGCCGTCATGGCCCAGGCAGGGCGTCATTTTGTCAGGATGCCGGACTTGGAAGTTGCAGCTGGGAAGCGAATTGCCGAAATGCTCAAATTGCCCGAGGGATACACCGCTCTAGTTACCTCTGGCGCCGCTGCGGCGATGCAGTCTGGCCTCGCCGGCATTCTCACTGGCGACAATGAAACTTTCATCCGGCAGATACCTGATCTGTCCGGAATGAAGTCCGAGGTCATCATTCAAAAATCGCATCGCAATCCCTTCGATCACCAGCTCCGCACCACCGGCGTGAAGCTTATTGAGGTAGAAAGCCGGGACGATCTGCGCCAGGCCATTACCCCACGAACCGCCATGATGCACTTCAGCAACTTCGCCAATTCGCAGGGGCAGATCAAAGTGGATGAATGGGTCAAAATAGCGAAAGAGTACAAAGTTCCGTGTATGAACGATGCAGCGGCAGATACGCCTCCGGTGTCTCATCTTTGGGATTACGCCAACATGGGCTATGACCTCATTACCTTCAGCGGGGGCAAAGCCATTCGCGGACCGCAATGCGCTGGAATGTTAATCGGCCGTAAAGACTTGGTTGCGTACGCGCTGCTCAACAACAGTCCTCACGAAGACACCATCGGCCGCAGTCAAAAAGTTGGCAAAGAGGAAATCGTTGGCATGGTAAAAGCGCTTGAGCTTTACCTCAATGAAGATCATGATGCCCTCACCAAAGAATGGCAGGAGCGCCTGGAATTCATCTCCCGTCAAATCACCAAGGTGCCAGGCGTGAGCACTTCTTTTTTTGTCCCCGAAATTGCTAACCATGTTCCCCACATGCGAATTGTTTTGGATCCAGCGAAAATCTCTGTAACGCCCAAGGAAGTGTCGCAAATGTTGAAAGACTCCAAGCCCTCCATCGTGATTTCGGTGGGAGAAGAGCAACCCGGTCTGGGGATGAATTCGTTCATGCTGCAACCCGGCGAAGACAAGATCGTCGCTAACCAGCTGGTCCGTGTTTTGCGGGAGCACTCCGCCGGAGCTTGAGAGGAAAAGACTAGTGGCCAGTGATCGGTGGCCAGTTGACAGAGCGATTTCATGGAGCAGCCATGAGCGACGGAAAGCCGAGTCACGTACGCTGGTTCCTGGTGTTCTGGCTGTTTGTTCTGAGTGGCGTCGCTTACCTCGACCGGGTGAATATTTCCATCGCGGGGATTTCTATTGCAGCCGCCTACCACCTCACTAACCCTCAACTTGGCCGCGTATTCAGTGCTTTCCTGGCAGGTTACGCGTTATTCCAGACACCAGGAGGATGGCTGGCAGATCGGCTGGGACCGCGGCGAGTGCTGGCCGCCGGCGTAGTGTGGTGGGGTATCTTCACTGCCTTGATAGCCGTTGTGCCCAGCGGTATCGGGGCGCCGCTATTCTTTTTTATTGCCGCTCGCTTTCTGCTAGGCGTAGGTGAAGCCGTTATTTACCCAGCTTCCAATCAGTTTGTTTCTCGCTGGATTCCGATGCAGGAGCGTGGAATCGCCAACGGCCTGATTTTCGCCGGAGTGGGCGCCGGCGCTGGGCTTTCGCCACCACTGATCACCTACGTCATGGTTCATTACGGTTGGCGATCATCGTTCTGGGTCTGCGCCATCATCGGACTCGCCGTGGGAGGTGTCTGGTTCTTCGCTGCTCGTGACACCCCCACCGACCATCCTCGAGTGTCTGCAACGGAACTCGAAATTATTCAATCAGGGCTAACTATCCAGACAGGAAGCGCGGCAACAAAACAACTTGTACCCTGGGCAAGGGTGTTAAAGAGCAGGGAAGTGTGGGCCGTGACGTTCAGTTATTTCTGCTACGGCTATGTTGCCTGGATATTCTTTAGTTGGTTTTACATCTATCTCGCTCAAGTACGCGGATTGAATTTGAAAGCGAGCGCTTTCTATGCCATGTTGCCCTTCCTGGCCATGGCGGCATGTTCGCCGCTTGGCGGCGCGATCAACGACCGGCTCACGAAATTGCGTGGCCCGCGCGCCGGGCGATGTATTTTGGCTGCCTTCGCTATTGTTACGGCAGGCATTTTTCTTGCCTTCGGCTCCCAGGTAGAAAGTGCGCGGCTGGCCAGCGTCGTGCTCGCTGGCGGTGCGGGAGCACTTTATCTTTCCCAGAGTTCTTTCTGGTCCGTGACCGCAGATATCGCCGGCGGATCTTCCGGATCCGTCTCCGGATTCATGAACACCGGTAATCAGATTGGCGGATTTACAACCAGCCTCCTCACCCCAATTATCGCTGAGCGCTTCGGCTGGACCGCATCCTTTCTAGTTGCTGCAGGATTATGCGTGCTCGGGGCTGCAGCGTGGCTACTAGTCGATCCTCGTCGTGTACTCACCTCTACATTAGATTCATTTCATCATGGGACGGCCGTCACCGCACTTCCGGCGGAAACCGAATACTGATATAGTCCGCACTCGAGAGAAGCAATTTCCTGACAGGCCGACTTCATTTATGGAGCGAGACGTGGAAACTGAGACACCGGAAACACGCAATCTTAGCCGGCGGCAAGTACTCAGCTTCATCGGAGCAACAGCGGCGGCATCGCTAGTCGGAGCAAGAGCGGAACAAGCCTCAGCAGGGCAAATGAGTACACCTACTCAAAATACGAAAAGCCGAATTGTCACGGTCGATGCAAAGCCCGAACGTCTCGCGATCGACGTCACTAAGACTGCTGTTATCGTGGTCGATATGCAGAACGACTTCGGCTCCAAGGGTGGCATGTTCGACCATGCCGGCCTCGATATTTCGATGATTCAACGAGCCGTCGGCCCTACCGCGAAAGTCCTGACCTCAGCTCGCCAAGCGGGCCTAAAGGTCGTCTTCCTCAAGATGGGATTTCACCCCGATCTTTCCGATCTAGGTGCGGCGGATTCTCCGAACCGGATGCGGCACCTGCGACTTGGCGTCGGAGAGATCGTTCGTGCCCCCGACGGTACGGAAAGCCGAATTCTGATCCGGGATACTTGGAATACGGATATTCTCCCCGAACTTAAGCCGCAGGCCGGCGAGTCCGTGCTGTACAAACATCGATTCAGCGGCTTCTATCAAACCGAATTGGATGCGGTCCTCAAAAATCTTGGGATCAAATATCTGATCTTCACTGGATGTACCACGAGTGTGTGCGTGGAGTCGACCGTCAGAGATGCGATGTTCAGAGATTATTTGTCTCTTCTGCTCGCGGATTGTATGGGCGAGCCGATCGGAAACGGTTTGCCGAGAAGTAATCATGAAGCATCCCTCCTGCTTATTCAGACCCTTTTTGGCTGGGTGTCGGATTCGAACGAATTCATCAAAGCGCTCGAAGCCCAATCAAGTGCCGCGGCCTAGAGGAACGGGGAACCGCCGGTATAGAGTGAGACCCAAGCGGGCCTGACACTCTCGCACTAGAGTCACGAAAAGTGACGTCTCCACAAACTAAGGCCCGTAACTCTCTTGGTAATCGGGTATTGCCTGTATCGTTTCCACAAACACTTTGGTTCATAATCTGGCAGCTCGAATGTTCGAATCGAGGAACTGCCTTAAAGGTCGGTAGTTGCAGGGCTTCGCCGAATCTATGGCGGGATTTTACTGAAAAGTTTCAGAAAACCTGATCTGTACCTTCGCGTCGGCACCTCGGCCTTTTGGGAGGAATCCAATGCCGATCCGGATTTTGATCGCCGATGACGACTCCACCATACGTCGCCTGCTGAGAAGATTGCTCGAAGACCATCCCAATTGGGAGGTATGCGGAGAAGCTGTCAACGGTGCCGATGCAGTGGCGAAAATCGAGCATCTGGCTCCGGACCTTGCTGTCTTGGATCTAGGTATGCCGCAGATGAATGGCCTGCAAGCGGCGCGTGAAATTTACAAGGCTCATCCCCAGATTCCGCTGATTCTTCTCACCGTGCAAGAAGTCTCAAACCAGCTTGCCGAAGAGGCTGAGAGCGCAGGTTTTCGCGGAGCGGTCTCCAAAAGTACTGGCCGGGAGGTGGTGGAGGGAGTTGAGGCGCTCCTCCGTAATGAGACTTTCTTTTGTTTGGACGGGTCAAGCAACTCAGCTTAGACCCACCTAACACCTGACTTACACACGTTCACAGGCTCTTCGCTCGGCACCTCAACAAGACATAACTGCGTTGTCCTCTGGAACTGCGCCTTCCTGCCTCGCGTATTATTGTAAGAAGATATGCGCCTGCTTTTTGAGATTTCCAGCCAAACCCTGCGTACGCTGTGGGCGCACAAGCTGCGATCTTTCCTCACCATGTTCGGCATCGCCTGGGGTGTGGGCTCTTTGCTGCTCCTGGTCGGTTTGGGCGAAGGCTTTCGTTCCGGCAATCGCAAGCAATTCGATGAACTCGGCGAGAACGTGATGTTCATATGGTCAGGCCGCGCTCCAGCAGTGGGAGGCAGTTTCACCGGCATGCGCCAGTACTATCTGACCTACAAAGACTATCTGGATGTTTCGATCGAGGCGCCGGACGTCAAGGCCATCGTGCCCGTGATCTCACGCGGAGACATTCGCGCGGTCAGCGATTACTTTACCAGCAGCGGGCAGTTGATGGGCGTCCCGGCTCAGTTCAGCCAACTCCGTTATATGCCGATGTCGGAAGGACGCTGGCTCAACGACCTCGACGACAACCAGAAACGTGCCGTCATTGTGCTGGGCGATGAAGCCCGTAGGCTTCTGTTCCCCGGACATCCCTCGGTGGGCAACACGATTCTGTTAAACGGAATTCGCTTCGAAGTGATCGGGACGCTGAAAAGAATTGGACACGGTGACAACAACACTGTAAACCTGCGCATATTTATTCCCTTTAACACTATGCGCCAGTACTTTCCTCCGCTGAACGTGGGCTCGGTGCAGGACGCGATTACGTTCATGAACTATCAGCCTCGGACCCGCGATGTGCATGAACTGGCAAAAACTGAAGTCCACAGGATCATCGCCCGCAATCATGGATTCGATTACACAATTCTTGAAGCCTTTGATGAATGGGATACGATTAAGAGCGTAGACCAGGTGGGCAAGATCTTCGACGCGATGAATCTGTTCCTAGGCAGCGTCGGTCTGGTCACGCTGGCCTTGGGGGCGATTGGGATCATCAACATCATGCTGGTTGCGGTAGCCGACCGTACTCGCGAGATCGGCCTGCGAAAAGCCCTCGGCGCCACCAATCGCAGCATCATGTTCCAGTTTTTTATTGAAGGGGCATTTCTGACTCTGTTGAGCGGAGGACTTGGCATGGGAGGTGCGGCCGCGTTGATGGCGGCTTTATCCACGTTGCCTCAGCCTCCGGGATTTGATACTCCCAAGCTGGTGCCCACGACAGCGGCGCTGGCCATCGGATCACTAGCGTTTGCCGGCGTGGTAGCTGGCTTGTATCCGGCGCGGAAAGCGGCGACGCTGCAGCCTGTCGATGCGCTGCGCAAGGAATAGATATGAAGCGCGATCTGATGCAACAAGCCTATGGCGCCATGCGGCACGATCTACGCAAGACCGTGCTGACCATGTTGGGCATGGCTTGGGGCATTGCCACGGTAGTGCTTCTTCTCGCCTACGGAGAGGGTTTCGGACGAGCCATTCAAAATATTTTTGAAAGTTTCGGCGCTACTGCTATCGGAATATTTCCCGGCCGTACCTCGCAGCAGGCTGGCGGCAACAAAGCCGGAGTGCAAGTGCGGTTCACTGATGCGGACGTGGAACTGCTCCGCAATGTAGTTCCGCTGGCGCGTCACATCTCTCGTCATTCCTTTATGCAAGCCACGGTTCAAAGCGGCTCTCGTTCGTTCTCTTTCCCGATAACTGGCGCCGATCCCGCCATCCAATCTATTTGGAACCTCAACATGGAGAGTGGACGCTTCATCGATGACGGAGATAATTTCAGTCATGGTCACTTTGTGGCCATAAGCTCGGAGGCCAAAGACAAATTATTCTCCGGAATGCCTGCCATCGGTGAAACGATTCGGATCAATGGAATTAGTTTTCAGGTTGTAGGCGTGCTCCAGGCTCGTATGCAGGAGGGAGACGACGACATCAATCGGGTTGTCTATGTTCCATTCAACTCGATGGATGTGCTTCAGGACAACTATTACGTGGGAGGTCTCTGGCTGGATTCTCAGGGGTTGGACCACCAGAAGCTCGCCAAAACCGTCCGCGACGCCTTGGCCTTGGCCCATGGCTTCAAGCCCGACGACCAACGCGCTGTATTTGTTTTTGACGCCCAGAAGCAGCTGACGCAATTCAATGTCATCACCCTGGGGCTGAAGATTCTGCTGGCCTTTATTGGCACCATCACTCTCGGCATTGGCGGCGTCGGCCTGATGAATATCATGCTGGTCTCTGTAACTCAACGTACCCGCGAGATCGGTGTGGAGAAAGCTCTCGGCGCCAGAAAG
>DATHJP010000315.1:0-4345 GCA_035489695.1 Terriglobales bacterium | reverse complement strand
CGTGGACGCTTATGGCCGCGACTACAAAGGCCACGTGGATAGTTTTGGTGGGGCGACAGCATCCCGCTTCAGCCTTCTGCCACCGGAGAATGCTACCGGAAATTACGTGAAGGTGGTGCAGCGCGTCCCGGTAAAAATTGTTTTCGACAAAGGGCAGGATCCCGAGCATCTGCTGCGTCCCGGAATGTCGGTAGTGCCCACGGTGATAACCAAATGAAATATCGCGTGCTCACCATTACGTCGCAATATGGCAGCGGAGGGCCGGAAATCGCCGCCCGAATCGCAACCGAACTCGGCTGGAAGCTGGTTGACAAGCAGCTTATCGACCACATCGCCGGGCTCGCCCGTGTGCCCCGCGATCTTGCTGCCAGCTACGATCAGCATGTCGATCCCTGGCATCGGCGGCTGCTCAAATCATTGTGGCGAGGTGGCTTCGAATCTGCGGCTGCGCACGGCGGCGATGCCCCTTTTGACTGTGAACACATGGCCCAGCTGAGCCGCCTGGCCATGGAAGAATCTGCGGCTATGGGAAATTGCGTCCTGGTGGGCCGCGGCGGGCAATGCATCCTTCGTGGCCGTGATGACGCTTTCCATGTCTTTGTCTATGCGCCTCGCCAATATCGTTTGCGACGGGTGCGTCCAGAAACAGGAAACGAACCAGAAGCTGGCGCGCTCATGGACCGCCTCGATCAACAGCGCGTGAATTACATGCGCCGCTATTTTGATCAGGATTGGTATGACCGCCGCCTCTATCACCTGATGCTTAATTCCAGCCTTGGCGACGAGACTGCCGGCGCTGTAATTGTCTGCGCCATGCACACAGCCGGAGTCGGACAACAGGTCTGAGATGGCGGATCTCGTCCAGACCCGCACTTTTGCGGATGCGCCCGCAGTCAATCCCTGGCTAGTCGCGGTGGCAGTGATGACGAGCACTTTTATGGAAGTGCTCGATACCACCGTGGTGAACGTCTCCCTACCGCACATCGCAGGCAGTTTGGGAGCAACTCCGGACGAAGCCACTTGGGCGCTTACCTCTTACCTCGTAGCCAATGCCATTGTTCTCCCCATGACGGGATGGCTGGCCAATCAATTTGGACGCAAGCGCTTGCTGATGTTCTCGGTGGCGGGCTTCACCATGGCGTCGTTCTTTTGCGGACTGGCGCCCAACCTGCCAGTCTTGATCATCTTTCGCGTGATTCAGGGAGCCACTGGCGGAGGCCTGCAGCCGCTCTCCCAGGCCATTCTGCTCGAGGTCTTTCCTCCCGAAGAACGCGGCAAGGCAATGGCCTTCTGGGCTCTCGGCATCGTGGTCGCGCCCATGCTGGGGCCGGTTATGGGAGGCTGGCTGACCGATAGTTACAGCTGGCGCTGGGTGTTCTACATCAATGTTCCAATTGGCGTCATCGCCCTGCTCATGACTCAAACTTTTGTCTTCGATCCTTCATACATCCAGCGCAAGGCAGGAAGGATCGATTATTGGGGCATGGGATTATTGGCCGTTGGCATCGGCGCGTTACAAATCATGCTCGATAAAGGACAGGAAGAAGACTGGTTCTCCTCACACTTCATTGTCATTCTTGCTGCCCTCGCCTTTTTCGGTCTGGCCCTCTTTATCGGGCGGGAATTGCGCACAGATCATCCCGTGGTCGATTTGCGGGTCTTCCGGAATCGCACCTATGCCACCGGAGTTTCTCTCATGACAGTTCTTGGCTTCGTGCTTTATGGAAGCACAGTGCTGATTCCGCTGCTTCTGCAGACGCTGCTGGGTTATCCCGCGCTGCAAGCTGGAATTGTCATGCTGCCCCGAGGGTTGGGTTCATTTATTTTCATGCCGATCGTCGGCATGCTGATGAGCAAGATCGAGGCCCGAAAGCTCCTCACCGCCGGCGTCCTGATTTCCAGCTTGAGCTTCTGGCGGTTTTCCCATCTCGCCATCGGCGTCGGCTATTGGGACTTTTTCTGGCCGCTCATCATTCAGGGCTCCGCCATGGGATTGCTGTTCGTTCCGCTTACCACCATCACGAACGATTCAATCCCCAAGGAACAGATGGGCAATGCCACCAGTCTCTTCAACCTGATGCGTAACATCGGAGCCAGCATCGGCATTGCCAGCGTTACCACTCTCGTCGCCCGACATCAGCAGGTTCACCTCAATACGCTGGGAGCACACGTAAACCCTTACGATCCTCAAGCACGTTCGATGATTGAGGCCATGCGACGCTCCCTGATGGCCGCCGGCGCCGATCCGGTTACTGCCACTCAACAGGCGTACGCCTCGATCTTTGGCATGGTGCAACGACAAGCCACTATGATGGCCTTTAATGACACCTTTCGCGTGCTCATGATCCTTTTCCTGCTGATGCTGCCGCTCATCCTGATCATGAAGAAACCGCGTGCGCAGGGCGGGCCAGTGGCGATGCACTGAAAAGGTCTGGCATTGATTACTGCTGGGTTGCGACGTCTGTCTCTCCGGTTGGTGTTCCGAGTCTGGAGCCACCTCGTGACCTGAGGCTCTCAGCCTCTCCTAGCTCACGACGGGCATTCGCCTCTTGTCCTAATTCCCAATAAGCATTGGCAAGGGAGCCGTGGGCGTCAATCGAGTCGGGATGAAGCTTGGCCGCGTTGCGCAGGTAGGAAAGAGCTTCCGCAGCCTGGTGCTGCGCAATGTAAAGCTGGCCAAGAAAAAGGTTGGCGGGGAAGTTGTCAGGTTCCAGACGCAGCGCGATTTGGAACTCTTTTGCTGCCTCGGCAACACGAGAAGTCTGGCGATACACAAGAGCCAAATAGAAGTGCAGCATGGACGAACCGGGCATCTGGGAAACGGCTGCTTCGAAATGTTGCGACGCCTCGTCCCAGTGGCCGGTTTTTACTAAGGCACATCCCAGTTCATAGCGACCCAAAGTATTGTCTGGTCTCTTATCCACGAGGTTTCGCAAGGGTGTGATTGCCTTCTGATACTCCTTCAAGGACATGTAGGCTCGACCCAGTTGCAACGAGGCCGCGGGAGCATTTGGTTCCTGTTTCAAGACTTGCTCTAAAATTGGCACTGCGTCCTGATAATGTTCATTCTCCATGTCCAACAGCCCTTCATGGAGAAGATTGGCGACGGCAATTTTTTGTTTAGGGTCGGGGCCACTTTCGTTTCTTGCCTCGCTAGAAATCCCTGCATCAGCACTCACATAGCCGAGGGCATGCAGACTCTCGGTTTGTGCGAAACTCAACTTTGTTGTTTCTCCCGCGTCTCCTTTTGTCTTCCTATAGAATTCCGCAACCTGCGCGGCCGCTGTGTCCGCGACAGCCTTTGAATTGGGTGCTAGGTTATGTGCCGCCTTCGGGTCCACCGATTGGTCATACAACTCGCGTTCCGGCGCCTCGATATATAGATACTTCGCTGTGCGCCATGCACGCAACGTGCTCCAGCCAAAAGAACGGTGACCGTAGTCGCTTTCTGCATACACCGGCCCCTGCGAATTCGAATCGTTCCCTATCTCAACGGCAGGTGAATGGTCCGAGATTGGAAAGCGTAAGAGAGACTTGCCCTGCATGGCCGCGGGAACGGGCAGATTCACCGCGCGCAGAATGGTGGGAGCGACGTCCACTAACCCAACCTGGGTTGTGACTCTCTTCGCGTCCTGTTGTCCGGGGAGTTTGAATAGCAAGGGAACCTGAACTGTTTCATCGTAGAGAAAGATTCCGTGATGGTCCTCGCCATGTTCTCCGAGGCCTTCCCCGTGGTCGGCCATAACGGCGATCAGAGACGCATCGAATGTTCGCCGGCTCCGCAACGCCGCTAGTAGCTTTGCTACCGCTGCGTCTGTGTATGCAATCTCGCCGTCGTAAGGTTCCGCCTTGTGGCGCGTCTTGTAGGGTTCGGGAGGATCGTAGGGATCGTGAGGATCGTAGAAATGAACCCAGAGAAAAAATGGTCCAGCAGGCTGTTTATTCAGCCACGCAAGCGCGCGGCTCACAACTTCGTCAGCGCGCCGCTCCAGGCTGTGGTAATGATCCTGACCGGGGCGTGGCCGATGAAACCCTGCGTCGTAAATATCAAATCCACGCTCAAACCCGGGCGCAATGCTCTTAGGATCAAGCGCCAGGGCTCCAACGAAAGCGGCGGTTCGATATCCGTTTCTGTGGAGGATGTCCGGCAAGAACGGAAGTGCCTTGCCCAGCGAATCCCCCATGTATTGCACGTGATTGAGTTGAGGGTAGGTTCCGGTGAGAATGGTAGCGTGCGAGGGAGTAGTCAGGGGAACCTGGGCATAGGCGCGAGAAAAGACCACCGCCTGTCGCGCCAATGCATCCAGAGTCGGCGTAAGCCCGCGTTCGGATCCGAGGAAGCCCA
>DATHJP010000314.1:0-15826 GCA_035489695.1 Terriglobales bacterium | reverse complement strand
AGCGGGCAGGAGAGTTTCACATCGAGATAGCCACCCGAGAAACTCTGCCGTTATTCCTCGAGGCACTGTTCCGTCTTCACAGTGTGCGCTGGGCTCGTGCCGGACTACCGGGCGTTTTGAGTGATCCAGCCATTCAGTCATTTCACAAAAGCGTTGCTCCACAGTTGCTGGAGCGTGGCGTTCTCCGTTTGTACGGTCTGCGTCTCAACCGCCACTTTATCGCTTGTCTCTATACGCTGTTTGAGCGTGACACCGCGTGCTGCTATCTGCAAGGCTTCGATCCCGAGTATGCCTGCTTCAGTCCCGGCACTCAGTTGCTGGGCGCCGCGATCGCCGACGCTACTCGGGAGGGCAAACAAAGGGTCGATTTTCTGCGTGGACGCGAACCCTACAAACAACACTGGGGCGCCAGCGAGGTCCCCACGTTCCGGGTTCAAGCCGGGCGGACCACATCTCCGTTCTAGACGACTTGTCGACGAGGTGGCGCGATAGCCCAGCACCGCTGCTGTGCCAATTCAGAATGTCGTAGCTTCATGGATGGTTAGCGATGACCGCAGCTTCTGCACAAGGTAGAGGTAACGTCAGAGGCTTTTACCCAGCCTGGTCAATATTGAACAGATTGGGTTGATTCGTGCCGAGTATATTTGGACTCTCTCCAACATGAAGGGAGGGCGTCCAATGCTTCCCACCCAAAAAGAACTTTTGTAAATTCTCCCGCGCTGCTGTCCCTCTTAAGCGCCTAAATCACGGTTAACACGATTGCAGCAACTTACAACAACAGAAAGACCAGCAGGTAAAAATGGAGGTACTTGGATGAAGACTATTAGGCGAGCGGCTCCTGTGGCTATTCTTTTCGGCGCGCTTTTCGTTGCCGGCCTTGCGCAAGCAGGCGAGGTTAAGGGAAAGGTATCGGCGGCAGGATTGAAATCAGCCGAAAACATTGCGGTCTACATCGATGCCATTCCGGGTAAGAAATTCGATCATCCGGTGCAACATGTGTCGGCTGATCAGCGGAACCTGGTCTTCGTACCGCACACCATCGTTATCTTGCGGGGAACCACCGTGGATTTTCTGAATAGTGACCAGGTCGCTCACAACGTCTATTGGCCATCGATCAACGGCGAGAAGAGACTGCGGCATAGTCTGACTATTGTGTCGCCGAGCCATCAGAAGTCGTTCGAATTCGACGACCTGGGTGCGGCGCAGATCCTCTGCAATCTTCACCCCGACATGGTGGCCTACATTGTAGTTGTTCCCACACCGTACTTCGCCCTGACCGGCAATGACGGGACTTTTACGATCAAGGATGTTCCCCCGGGCACGTACACTCTGAAAACGTGGAGCGAAGACGGCAAACCCAGCACGCAGACGATCACAACCGCGGATGCCACGACTAGCGTCGAGTTAACCGTGAAGAAGTAGCGAACTGGACGGGACGCCGCACATGGAACCATGCACCGAATCGGCGACAAAGAACTGCCTCCATCTAATAACCCTCATGGGGGTGTTCTTAGTTGCATCGTCGTTGCTCGGTCAAACGGCCGGGACTAGAGATAGTTCGGTAACGCCCGTGGAAGGCGAAAGCTGGATTCGTCACTTGGACAAGCCATTCGCCGAAACCAGCATGGCCAAGACCTGGGACTTGGGGCCATCTCCCGCCGTCCCGGGAAAGGAAGGCCCTTCCTGGCAACTGGACCTATCGCCCGGTTACGCCACGCAAATCATCACGCTACATGGTTCGGACCTATATCGCCTGAGTTGCCGGGGATGCCACGGAGAACTCGGCCACGGCGCTCCCCCGGAAATAAATTCCATCATCGGCCCGGTCCAGGCGACCTCCGCCGCGGCCACTATGGAGCGAATGAAGAAGGCCGGGCGAGAAATGAGCCGCTCAGATGTAACCGCCGGCGCAAAGGATTCCAAGGCACTGTTGCTGCAGCGGCTTCACATCGGAGGACAACACATGCCGCCACCGACCTTGAGCGAAGCAGAAGTTCGCTGCCTGGTCCCATATCTCGAACAACTTTCCGACATGCCCGCTGCGGGAAAAAATAAGATCGCAGTAAAGGTATCCTCCTATCGTGTTGGTGAGCACATCGTGAAATCCACCTGCCACATCTGCCACAGCGCGACGGGGCCGAACCCCGACCCTAAGCAAATCTTGGAAGGGGCGATTCCACCGCTCTCTACCCTTACGACCCGTGTGAGCCTCCCCGAGTTCGTCCGAAAAGTTACCAGCGGGGCCCCAATCATCATGGGCACGCCATCAGCGTCTTACAGAGGCAGGATGCCCGTCTTTGTCTACTTGAGCCAGGACGAAGCCGCCGCGGCCTACTCGTACCTGCTTCTTTACCCGCCGCACCCATAGGTGGTAAAAGACGGCGAATGCTAGGTCCAACGGATTCGTTGGTTGCAGGCCTCCAATTTGAATGACTTCCAGTACCCCGGGTACAGGATCGTTCCTTTAGGCTTACGACTTGTACTGGATGTACGGCGGCCAGAGGCTCGCGTAATTTCATAGCATTATGGGTCTCGAAGCGAACTTCCGAAACTGGCCATCGTTTTTTCGGATTTTTGAAGTGATGTCGTTCGTGGATAAGATTCAGGAGCTCACTCCTGAAGAAATCCAGGAAACTGCTCAGCGCCTTTGCGAGTTGCCGGCAAACCCATCTCGCACCATGAGCTTGGAAGAGGTTGTGTTCTGGGCGGGGGTGTCCACTGGGATGGAGTTCTGCCGAAATGTGGACCAAGAGATACTCGACTGCAGCTCCGCCGACCGAATTCAGGCTTATTCGTCTCTTTTGGCTTACTCAACAAAGAATGCCGTGGTGGATCTCACTCTCGAGCAGTTGGAACCGACGAAGTAATCTCGCGCGCGGAACTCTAGGCAGCACGCCTGTGTCGTCGACGATGATGCGGACGATCGTTGTATTTCTGCAGGAGTTGATAAATTCCGGCCGCGCCTAGTACCCCAATCCCCACCATCCAGCGGTGCATCCCGATCCACAATTCTGGACTGTGGTCATGGGCACGATCGTCGAAGTCGCCATGAGCTGCAAAATCTCCGGGAACTGGCTGAAATAGATTGTCGGGCTGCTGTGGATCAGACGGGCCGTCGTACTGCTGCGCCTCGTATCCCGTGCGTCCCAGGTAAATGTCGAGCAGTCCCGGAACCAGCTTCTGTCCTAAAATCGCCGCCACGGTGGAACCGCCCACATGGATTTCGCGACGGCGATGATGCGCCGCCCAGTAGATCGCCCGCGCTGCCACTTCCGGTTGAAAAATCGGCGGAACCGGTTGGGCCTTCCGCGGCAAGCGGCTCTTAACCCATGAAAACTGGGGCGTGTTGAGTGCCGGCATCTGCACCATGGTGAGATGGATCCGAGAACGATCATGGATCAACTCGCAACGCAACGAATCGGTAAAGCCGGCAACGGCGTGCTTGGCAGCGCAATATGCAGATTGAAGCGGAATGCTTCGATAGACCAGGGCAGAGCCAACTTGGACGATCGTCCCGCGATCATGCCGGCGCATCCGACGCAGAGCTGCGATCGTTCCGTAGACCACGCCTAAATAAGTCACCTCGGTCACCCGCTTGAATTCGTCGGGTGTCATCAGCTCCACGGGCGAGAAAACGGATGTCATGGCATTGTTGATCCAGATATCGATGGCGCCGAATTGTTCTTCCACTGCCGCCGCCGATTTCTCCACTTGCTCCGGATCGGCGACATCGCAAGGCAGCACCAGTGCTCTCCCGCCCAAAGATTCGATTTCCTTCCGCGCCGCTTCCAACCTCTCGGTCCCGCGAGCAATCAGGCCGACGGAAGCTCCTTGACGTCCAAATTCGCGTGCCGTGGCACGTCCTACTCCCGCCGACGCGCCGGTGATCACTACCACTTCTTGCTTGCTCATGGAAAATTCTCCGTGGCTGAGATGCGGAGCACTGAAATGTGGATGGAAGTACGGATAGAGAAGAGAACTTGTCAGCGAGTGTGGAGCTGCCGGAACCGTAAATTGTCCGTCCCCAGGCTTCTCACAATGGCTTGGAACCCGTGACTAGCCTGAGGACGGTTTCCACCGCACCTAGTGAGAACTTAGATGGCAATCCAGGGAACCGGGTTGGAGAATCAGCACTCAGCAATCAAAGCACCATGCCCGAGAACTGAGAACTGAGATCTAACAACTGAAGTCCTGAAACCCGAGATGCGAATCCTCTAAAATCGTGACTGCAGACTCTTAATTCAGTCCTACAGTTTTTTCCGCGCCAGACTACCTTGTTTGCCCGATAGTGATTCCTCCAATCAGATTCCAGACTGCCGTCGCGGAGATGGCACAAAATCCCTAATAAATTCAGGAGGCGGAATGCCGGAAAAAGAAACCATCGAACGGGCTCGGGAAGATGCTCGCGAAGGCAAGTCCCCGAGCACTCAGGCGGGAGAATTCGTTCGCGAAGAAATTCATCACGTGCGAGAAGGCAAGCATGGGGTGAGCTCACCCAAGCAAGCCATAGCTATCGGACTCTCAAAAGCGAGGAAGGCCGGGGTGAAACTCCCTCCTCCACCCGCAGGCAGTGCTTCTTCAAGCAAAAAGAGCAGCACCGGCGCTCAGAGTTCGAGTCGACAGAAACCCTCGCGTAAGCGCTCACAAGCTAGTTTGAAAGCATTGAAGAGGGAAGGACGCTCCGGCGCATCTCGCGAAGCTCTCTCCAAACAGGCTCGCAGCACGGCGGGAAAACGGCGCGCTGGCCGGGTGACTAGCACCCGCCGGAGAGCGGCGTAGAAAAGATTTCACCAGGGTTAGTCTTCAGCGCGATCAGAAGGTTGCTTGCAGCTTACGCGAGCAACCTTGGGGCGGGAGCGGAGTTTAGAGAAGAAGCAGCATTCGAGTTCGCTGAGTGAGGGACCGTGTTCAAGGCGCAGCTCTCAGTCGGCCCGGCGCATTAGTGTTCTCTACAGCAAATTCCCCCAAAATTCTGCAGGCAAATCTGGATAGAACAGGAACTCCCCACGGCTGGATAATTAAACACCTGTGTAAGTGTGTTTGAAAGAGCAGGTAATCTGCTTTTACGAGGGCAATTGTCATGAATCCCAAAAAACTTCTTTTGACTTTAGTGCTCGGCTCTTGGATTGCCGCGGGGTCCCTGGCCTACGGCCAGTACGGGACGCCGTCAGGCACGCAGGCGAATACGGTTAGCGACGTCACCGTTCCCGCTGGAACTGCGATCTCGGTTCGGACCAACGAAGCCATCGACTCCAGCAGTGCGTCCGAGGGACAAACCTACACGGCGGTGGTAGTGGATGATGTGAAAGGAAGTTCGGGAGAGATTCTGGTTCCCAAAAATTCTGACGCTCAACTCGTGATTCGCAAGGCTGCCACCGGCGGAACCACCGGAAGTCCTGAACTTACTCTGGATCTGAATTCCGTTACTGTGAACGGACGCAACTACATGGTCAGCACAGCGGATGTAAACAAGAAGAGCAGTTCTGGAATCGGTAAAAACAAGCGTACCGCAGAAATGGTGGGTGGAGGCGCCGTACTCGGCACTCTGTTGGGAGCCATCGCTGGTGGCGGTAAGGGAGCCGTTATCGGAGCCGTGGCCGGAGCGGCCGCAGGTGGTACGGCGCAGGTTTTGACCAAAGGAAAAGAAGTCAAAGTGCCAGCCGAAACCGTTCTCAAGTTTCAACTTGATCAGCCAGTTACCCTCACCGCTAGTTACTAAACAATCGCACGTTGTTCTCCTTGCAAAATAAACGGCGCCCCGCACGGCGCCGTTTTTCTTTACTACAGCAGCACTTTAGCAATCTGCACTTGGCACTTAGCACTTAGCCATCAGCGGCTGGTGCAGATTTTAGACAAACACCATTCGTGAAGCCGAGCCATGACGGGTCTTACCAATCCCAGCAAGGACTCATCATGGCTAAATGCTAAGTGCCAAATGCTAAGTGCTGAGTAGTTGAAGCCGAACCTCGAGGGTGCCCCGTTCAAGCTCCGCTTGGGCGGGGGTTTTCCGGTCGCTCACCCGGCAAAAATAAGGGCCTCACCCGTAGGTGAGGCCCTTTGCAACTTCAATTAAGTTATTCCAAACTACTGCGGAGGCTGTGTGGACGTGGGCTTCTCGTGTTTCTCGCCCGCTTTGTCCTTGTCCTTGCAGCTGCTGGAAACCATATCGACGCTGGTCACGCTGAATTCCTGTCCAGCTTTGGCTTTCATATCAGTCGAGCTGGTCGAGGTCGAGCCGGCAGAAGCCGCCGTTCCTGCGTTTTCACCGGAAGCGCTGGCAGCCATGCTGTTCTGGAAGGCTCCATGAACCACAACCTGATGGCCTACATGCGCTGAAACATCCTGGCCGACCAGGGTGATTTCTTTGCCATGCTTGTTTTCCAGAACGAACTTACCGTTCTCGGATTCAATGCAGCCCTTGAGCTTCTTCTCGCCCTTTGGCTCGGTCGTGGAAGCACTCTGGGTGCCTGCAGCGGGAGCGGTAGACGTGGAGGGTTGTTGGGCGGCTGGGGCTTGGCTTTCGGGGGTTGAGGTCTGATTGCTAGGACTTGCAGTTGTGGGTGTGGTGCCTTGTGGGTCTGTCGCTGGTGTGGTCTGCGCCATGGCAGTCGCCACAAAGAACACCAATGCGGTAACGATCGACAACGATAGTTTCTTCATTTTCTTTTCTTCTCCTGAATCAAAATATGTGAAAAAAATTCCCGAACCTTGGTCGACTTAAGAAACGACCGACTTACGCAAGCTGCTGTTGGCCAGAGGCGACTACAGGGATGGGCGGGCGCTGATGATCCTTGGTTGCCAGAACCCGTTGAATTGCAGACAGAAGTGCATCACGCGATCCCGCCTTGTCACAGACCGCATCGACAACATGTTTGACGCGCTCAGGCAACAAAGAGCTGCCTGAAAACAGAATGACTGGCAGCTCCGGCCAATTGATTTTGATCAATTTGGCCACAGCTTCACCATTCATTACTGGCATTTCGTAATCCACCACTACGGCGTCTACCCTGTGCGACGCTACCAGTTCCAACCCCGTCTTACCGGACGAGGCAGTCAGGACTCGAAAGCCCAAACTTTCCGCCAAGGCCTGGTAAACGTGCAATCCCGGTTCGTAGTCGTCGATCCATACCAAAGTCTTGGGTTGAGTGGACCGACCAGATGGTCGGACTTTACTTCGCTCAGGGGCTTGACGCCTGTTCGCTTCCCGGCGACTTCGCCGGGCAGGCTGCCTTCCCGAGTCCCAGGTAAAGGACGGCTCAGACAATTGTGCACACTGCTGACCTTTTACCTTAGGCATGTTCCAAGTCTAGGCGAGCACCACGGTAGGCACAATGAGGGTAAATCTGTATCCGGCATACGGGGAATCCTGTAATTGGTATTAAGGTAAAAATGAGCTTTATTGCTCAGACAGGCTTTTCAATCCAGAGTAGCTTGTTTAATAGTAGAAGGGATTCCTTTTATGACCCCGTCCCAAAATGAGTGGCAACACCTGGCTGAACAGGCCAGTATTGAAATGGACCCAGACAAGCTGCTGAATCTTGTAACCCAGCTCAATAACGTGTTAGGCGAGCAGGAAGAACGATCTCGCGCACAACAACACCAAGGGAATGACGGCAAGGTCTTTCACGCCGCTTAAGTACCTTTGTCACGCCACACAACCTAAGGTCTACGACGCTTCCCTGCGACGTGCATCCGTTTTTGTCGAAACTGGTTTGCCGGAATCTTCCATCCCCGCCAATGTCTCGATCAGGGTTTTCATGTCGTCCGCGTGTTCTTCTTCTTTCGCCAAAATCTCTTCCATCACGCGTCGGCTTGTGGGATCGTTCGTTCCCAGATAGCGAATGATCTCGCCGTAAGAATCAATAGCAATACGCTCGGCGACTAGATCCTCGCGAATCATGTCCATCAAAGTCGTGCCCTCCACATATTGCGAATGGCTTCGCATGGCAAGACCGTCCGGACTGAAATTGGGTGCGCCGCCCAATTGCACGATTCGTTCCGCGATGAGGTCCGCATGTTGCTGCTCCTCATTCGCATGCTCGAGAAATTCTTCAGCCACAGCCTGGGCATGGATGCCCGCGGCCATGTAGTGATGGCGCTTGTAGCGCAAGACGCAGACGATCTCTGTGGCCAGCGCCTCGTTCAGTACGCGGATCACAGTCTCGCGGTCCGCCCGGTAGCCATCCGTCACGGCGCCGTTTTCAATATGCTGGCGCGCTCGGCGCCGGATTTCTTCGATATCTGAAACAAAAGGACCGCGCTTGTCGCCTTGCGGAGACTGTGGACTCATGCTTCCTCTTTTCGAACTTCTTAGGTGCCTTCAAGTTTACTTAGAATCGCCCCATGAGGACAAGGATGATGATAATTACCAGGACCAACCCTAGTCCTCCGCTCGGGTAGTATCCCCAACCGCTGCTGTATGGCCACGTCGGCAAAGCACCCAGCAGCAACAGAATCAAAATGATGATCAGAATCGTTCCCATTGAGTTCCTCCAGAACTGAGATTGGACTCATTGACGTCGCGAGCGGGTAATCATTCTTTCGAACAAAATCAGCTTCGCTTACAAAATGCCCACCTAGGACTCGAACGGGTATGGCCTTAACTATCCCCTGAGGAACTTACGATATGCCATCTCCCGCTTATATCGGGTCAAGTCTGTAAGCGATTGTGGAACATTATGTAAGACGTCTTTCGGACGACCCGCTTCTTCAGGCAGGCATCCTAGAACGACGTAAGCCCATCCTGCGAGGTAAGCCCATGAATGCTGCAGAAGTTCTAATCGACCGGCTCATCGACTGGGGCGTCGAGGTCGTCTTCGGCCTTCCGGGAGACGGAATCAACGGAATCATCGAAGCTTTGCGCGCGCGGCAGGACAAGATCCGCTTTGTCCAGGTACGCCACGAAGAAACCGCCGCGTTCATGGCATGTGGATACGCCAAGTTCACCGGCAGGCTCGGAGTATGCCTGGCTACCTCTGGTCCGGGTGGGATTCATCTGCTCAATGGACTTTACGACGCCAAGCTCGACCATCAGCCCGTGCTGGCTATTACCGGCCTCCAGTTCCACGACTTGATTGGGACGCACACGCAACAGGATGTCGCGCTGGATAAGTTATTCATCGATGTCGCCGTTTACAACGAACGCATCATGGGCGCCACTCATGTTGAAAATGTCGTGGACTTGGCTTGCCGCACCGCGCTTTCCTACCGCGGCGTGGCTCATATCACCATTCCGGTAGATTTTCAGGAACAAGAACTAAAAGACTCAAAGCGTTCCAAGCGAAATGTGCCTCATCATACTTCTGACATCTGCACGCCCCTTCCCCTGCTTCCTCGCGAAACGGATTTGCACAATGCGGCCGCGGTCTTGAACGCTGGCAAGAAAATAGCAATTCTTACCGGCCAGGGAGCGCTGGGCGCCGGGGAAGATTTACAAAAGGTGGCGGAACTGCTGGGCGCTCCCATTATCAAAGCTCTTCTGGGAAAAGCTGTCATTCCCGACGATAGTCCTTACACCACTGGCGGAATTGGATTGCTCGGCACGCGTCCTTCGCAGGAGGCGCTGGAAGAATGTGACACTCTCCTGATTGTAGGCAGCGCCTTCCCGTATATCGAATTCTTGCCTAAACCGGGTCAGGCCAAGGGAGTACAGATCGATCTCAATCCGCAGCAGATTGGCCTGCGTTTTCCGGTTGAGGTCGGGTTGGTGGGCGACAGTCGCCGCACTCTGCAAGCGTTGATTCCACTATTGAAGCGCAATGAAGAACCCAGCTTTCTGAAGAAAGCACAAGCCGGCATGAAGGATTGGTGGGCGCTCATGGAAAAGCAGGCGACGCGCACCGATGTTCCCATGAAACCCCAAGTCGTTGCCTGGGAGTTAGGAAAACGGCTGAATAACAATGCCATAGTAAGTTGCGATAGCGGCACCATCACCACCTGGTGGGCACGACATATTGCGGTGAAGGCGGGACAGATGCATTCCGTCTCCGGCAATCTGGCCAGCATGGCGTGTGGATTGCCATACGCCCTGGCCGCGCAGATCGCTTATCCCGAGCGGCAATGCGTCGCCTTCGTGGGCGATGGCGGCTTTTCCATGCTGATGGCGGACTTTGTTACTGCCGTGAAATATCATTTGCCCATCAAAGTCGTGATCATCAAGAACAACACCCTGGGTCAGATCAAGTGGGAGCAGATGGTCTTCCTGGGGAATCCGGAATATGGAGTGGATCTCCAACCCATTGACTTTGCCGAGGTCGCCCACGCCTGCGGTGGAATCGGTTTTACCGTCGATGACCCCGCCCAATGTGGCTCGACTGTGGAAGCGTTCTTGAACGCACCTGGCCCGGCCCTACTGCAAGCCGTGGTGGACCCCTTCGAACCGCCCATGCCGGCAAAAGTGACAGCAGAACAGGCCTTGCATTTTGCCGAATCGCTGGCTCGAGGTGAGCCCAATCGCCGCAAGATCGTGATAACCGCAGTTTCCGATAAAATTCGGGAATTGATTTGATATTTGATGAATGGAATCAGTAGGTTAGCTCCAGGTTAACGCTACTTGGACGCATTGACGCGTCCGTCAGAGCGAAATTTGCCTTCAGTAACTCTCGTAGAATGCCCTTTAATCGCGAGTGAACGGCCCTAGAATCGACGATCGCCTTCCACCATCTCCCAAGGGACGTTAAGCCAGTCTGAAGCGCACACAGGCAGTTCTAGAATGTTATTAGCTTTTAGTTATAGCCAAGTTTAGACGTCAAATACGCGATAAACTGCTGACGGCTGCTGCGCCTGCAACAGGGTAATAGCGACGTTGTGCACCGGGATTCCACCAGTGGTCCGGCCGTCCAGTTGTCCATGGTGGGCATGTCCGTGCAACACCAGGTCGGCGCCATGACGATCCACTACTTCGGCCAGGCGCGATGTGCCAAGGAAAGGAAATATCTCCGGCGCTTCGCCCTGCACCGTCGCAGCGACGGGCGCGTAGTGCAATACCACCACGCGTTTGGGGGTGCGCAGTTGCGCCATGGCCCGTTCGAGCTTGAGGGCTTCGTCAATCCCGGCGCGCACAAACGCTTTGACCTCAGCTTCTCCGAAGGCAGTTAGCATGCCGCGTCCAAATCCGCCTACGAAACCCTTAGTCCCGGCGAATCCCACGCCGTCGCGTTCGTAGGCGCTTCCATCCAACACCTTGATACCCTCGACGGTCATCATCTGCATGAGATCAGCCTCACGCCCACTTTCGTAGTCGTGATTGCCCAATACCGCGACAGTCGGAACGCGTAGCCGGACTAAAGCATTCACCAACGGCTCCATCTCCACCGGTTGGCCATAGTTAGTCAGGTCCCCGGCCAGCACCAGCAGGTCAGCGTCATCGCGAATCTTGCTGAGTTGATCGCGTAAGACGGCGTAACGCTGAGGAGTGAAATGTAAATCGGCAGTAGCTGCAATTCTCATTTTTGAAGAAGAGGAGACTGGATCCTAACCACAGCGAGTCTCTGGCGAAACGATTTTCGGCTGGCGCAGCGCCCGGTACTCCTCAAGAATATTGTCCAATCCCCACTCGTTCAGGTCGATGGAGAACATGTTCTCATCGATCAAACTGCCGCGGAATCTGGCCTGCGGGTCGGGATGCGCAAGTTGGTTCTTGAAGCGCGCGAGAAGATCGTGCCATAAGAAGCTGGGGACATAATCCGTGTGCGCGGGATAAACGTAACGAAACAGGACGAGCGCCCAAAGCAGAACTTCCCAATGTTCTCCCACCAATTCCAGCACCCGGTTCCAATCCAGTTTCCCTTGCGTACCGTAGACGATGTGGGCAATATCGGCTCCGTCGAAACGTTCCCGCCGGGTAACGAAAAGTTTTGAAGCTAATAGTTCCTCAGGGGCCAATACGTGGGTTTGCACTCCCACGATGGTGGCGGGATGGGCGCGTTCAATCCAGGAGTCCTCCACGACGATTACCGCATTGCTCATCCCGGTGATGAGGTCCACGAAAAAGTCACCACGATGAGCTTTGGCCAACCATACCGGATCGCGAATTTCACATTCAAATCCATGTTCTTGCAAGCGAGCCAATGCCGCAGGCACATGTTGCGAAGTCAGGAAGACATCCAGATCTTTGGTGTCGCGGCAGATGCCGGTGTGCTTCTGCAAAGCGAATGCCCCGGCAACGGCATATGGCACTTCGTATTGTTCCAGGACCTGCAAGACCTCACGGTAAAGCGACTTCTGCTCTTCCGGTATCCTCGCCGGAATTGAAGAGGTGAGAGTGGAGCTCTCGGGCGCTTTGGCCTGCGGTTCGGGCATGAGGCGCTTGGATGTGCTTTTCCGCCTTGCGGTTGCCGTCATCCGGGCGCTGGAGCCCTTACCTTTGGGTCTCCCGGAATGAACATTGGACGAGGCGCAACGGGGACCGCTGAACCCGCATCTTTGGATGCGAACGGTCTTATGCCGCCACTATCGGATCCCCTGGAGATCGCACCAGACTCTCCCGTTCCCTCCGGTCCGCCGGTCAAGGAAGCCGTCTTGGCACGGCGCATCGCAGAACTGGGCGAGTGGTTTCATAATCTTGATCTGCATGGCATTCCAACCGCGCCACATCATTTCCTCGGCGATTTTCCCAACATCAAGTGGAAGCACATTTCCCAGGCCATCCCCGAGGATTTGACCGGGGCCACAGTACTCGACATCGGCTGCAACGCCGGCTTCTATTCTCTGCAGATGAAGCAACGTGGCGCAAAGCACGTGCTGGGTGTGGATGTAGACGAGCGCTATCTGAGCCAGGCGCATTTCGCCGCGGAAACGCTTGACCTCGAAATCGATTTTCAAAAACGTTCGGTTTATGACGTAGACCAGATACCCGGCCAATTCGATTACGTACTCTTCATGGGACTGTTCTATCACTTGCGCTATCCGCTTTTCGCTCTGGACAAAATCATCAAGAAAGTCGGCAAGCGGCTGGTTTTCCAGACCATGATTCGCGGCTCAGAAGAGGCCAGTACGTGGGACGACGATTATCCCTTCTGGAATAAAGAAGTGTTTTTGAATCCGAATTTTCCCGCGATGTACTTCATCGAGCAAAGTTATTCTCACGATTACACCAACTGGTGGATTCCGAACCGGGGCGCGGTAGAGAGCATGTTGCGCAGTTCCGGGCTGGAAATTCTTCAGCATCCCGAATCAGAGACTTGGATCTGCGCGCCTTCGAACGTAACCCGAGGTGGCCGCTACATTCTGGATATGGAATTGGATGGGACGTTGTGAAAATCAGTTCTCAGTTCTCAGTCCTCAGTTCGCAGTTCTCAGACACCTCTGAGAACCGAGAACTTACATCTGAGATCTGGTATTTGAGAGAACCTCATGATTGAAGCCATAATGTTGTGGAATGAACCCAACAATATCTCTCATTGGGATTTCCATCTCGATCAGGACTGGAAGATATTTTCCGCCATGGTCATTGCGGCGGCCAGGGCCATCCGGCAAATCAATCCTGAACTGAAAATTGTGTTGGGCGGTATGTCACCGGTGGATCCCAATTTTGTCCGCTTGTTGGCCGCACATGGTGTGCTGGACGAAATCGATGTTGTGGCAATTCACGGTTTTCCCCTGGATTGGAATCACTGGAGCATTCATGAGTGGCCGCGCAAAGTAGAAGAAATTCGGAGTGTCACCAACAAACCTGTATGGGTGTCTGAGGCGGGAGCCTCGTCATTTGGCGCGGAAGAAATTCAGGTTTTTGGACTGAAACGCACCGCCGAGTTGCTGTTATCGCTGGTCGAGCGTGTCCACTGGTACAGCCTGCTGGACCTTCCTGCCACGTGGACTGCCACCACCCGGCATAAGGAAGCTGAGGGTAGCTCCTACTACCGTCATTACTATATGGGCCTGGTGCGTGAGGACGGCACTCTGAAGCCATCAGGCGAATGTTTTCCTCCGGGGATGGGCGTCTGCCAGTGGTTTCATTTTGAGGACCCACGTCTGGAATCTGCGGTCAGGTGGCTTCGCAAACTGCAAGTGCGTCATTTGCGCACCGGTCTGAGCTGGGCGGATTGGTTTCGACCCAATGCTCAAAGCTGGTTTGATTCTCAGATGCACGCCTTAGCAGAATTTTCCACCACGCTGACGCTCTGCTTCACCCCTGAACACATGGGGCAGGCGCCCCATTACACTAGCCCTCCGAAAAATCTCGAAGATTTCGTAGAGTTCGCCGTCTGGGCGACAACCCGCTATGCATCGCCGTACAACAAATCGGAAGTCGATGACAGCCGGGAATTAGACCCTGGGGAGCCGCTGGCGGTCACTACCTAGAGCCGGAGGTTTGAGCCGCGCCGCGGGTTAAGACATTTGTATCGAGCGAGTTAAACGATCTCCGGCGGGCATCTCAGCCGAAATAGCTCTCATCCAAAGCTGGACGAAATTCTTGGAAAAGTAGGGGGAAGGCGGAAGCCAGATTGGCGAAGGGTAAGAAAGTCCTGATTACCGGAGGCGCCGGCTTTGTCGGATCCCATACCGCCGACGCTCTGCTGCGCCGCGGTCACTCGGTTCGCATTTACGACAACCTGAACGAGCAAGTACATGGCGCAGGCATGCCGGCGTACGTTTCCCGCGACGCGGAATTTATTCAGGCCGATATGCGGGACTTGACGAGCTTATGCCGCGCCGTGCGAGGCGTGGACGTCATTTATCACCTGGCCGCAGCCATAGGAGTGGGCCAGTCCATGTACCAGATCGCTTATTACACAGCGGTCAACAATCAGGGAACTGCCAATCTACTGCAGGCAATTCTGGAGACCGGTTCGCAACCCGACAAAATTATCCTGGCTTCCTCCATGTCGATCTACGGAGAAGGAAAATATTTGTGCGTTGGGTGTGGCGAGGTCGCACCCCGGCCGCGTTCGCTGGAACAACTGGCCTCGAAGCAGTGGGACGTCGTGTGTCCCAGTTGCAGCCGGTCCGTTATCCCCACGGCTACGGACGAAAACAAGCCATTGCAGTGCACTTCCATCTACGCCCTCTCCAAGAAAGATCAGGAAGAGATGGTGCTGTTGTTCAGCCGGACTTACGGCATTTCGGCAGTGGCTCTGCGCTACTTCAACATTTATGGCAGCCGGCAGTCGTTATCGAACCCTTACACCGGAGTTGCCGCAATTTTTGCCTCGCGGCTGATGAACGGCAATTCCCCGATCATCTTCGAAGATGGTTTGCAGATGCGGGATTTCGTCAGCGTGCGCGACATCGTGCAGGCCAACTTGTTGGCGATGGATAGCTCGGCCGCCGATGGCATGGCCCTGAACGTGGGATCGGGTCAGTCGGTCACGCTTCGCGAAGTCGCTGCGGAACTGGGCCGCGCACTCGGCGTCAGTGTGCCCTTCGAACCTACCGGCAAGTACCGCGCGGGGGACATTCGTCATTGCTTTGGCGATATTTCTGCAATCTCGCGGTTGCTCGGTTATCGCCCCAGGGTGCGCCTGAAGCAGGGAATCCAAGAGTTGGTGCAGTGGCTGAAATCACAAGAGGCTAATGATCGCGTGGAGGAAGCCATGGAGCGGCTTAATCTCCACGGACTGGTGGCTTAGCCGCCAGCCTTTTTCAATTAGACCGCCCGAGCCAGGGAATCCATGAATAAGCTGGTGCCCTTTCGTTCTGTGCTGATCTTCGGGGGAGCCGGATTTGTCGGCTCGAACCTTGCCTATCGCATCCTGAAAACTACAGATGCGAGGGTTCACATTTTCGATAATCTTTCCCGTCGAGGAGTGCACCACAATCTCAAATGGCTGCAAGGTGTCGCCGGAAACTCCGACCGATTGAAAGTCACTATCGGGGACGTTCGCGA
>DATHJP010000313.1:0-2923 GCA_035489695.1 Terriglobales bacterium | reverse complement strand
ATTCCTTCAGCGCCACCGCATTCCAACCGCGCATTACGCAATCTGCAATTCTGTCGATGACATTCACAAAGCTTTGCCACATTTCCACACTCCGTTAGTCGTCAAGGCGGATGGATTGGCCGCGGGCAAGGGTGTCGTCATCTGCAAAAGTAAAGAAGAGACGACTACAGTTGCGTCAGAAATGCTCAGCGGCAAGATGCTAGGCGAGGCGGGCACGCGCGTAGTAGTAGAAGAGTGTTTGCAAGGCGAAGAACTTTCATTCCTGGTCATCAGCGACGGTGAGCGTGTCGCGCCGCTGGTCGCTGCGCAGGATCACAAGCGCGTCGGGGATGGCGATACCGGGCCTAACACCGGTGGCATGGGCGCATATTCTACGCAGAATATCGTCGATGAACAGATGCGCAACTGGCTGGTGCAGCATATCGCGCGGCCTGTCGTGGCGGGAATGAAAGCAGAAGGCGCGGAGTATAAGGGTGTGCTTTACTGCGGCCTGATGATGACGGCTCGTGGGCCGATGGTGCTGGAATTTAATTGCCGCTTTGGCGATCCCGAAACTCAGCCCATCGTTATGCGCATGGAAAGCGATCTGGCTGAGGCGCTGGAAGCCTCGATTGAAGGACGAGTCAGCGAGGGCGATTTCCGCTGGTCGAACGATGCTTCCGTCTGCGTCGTCATGGCGTCGGGCGGATATCCGGGAACGTACGATGTTGGCAAGAAAATTACAGGCCTCGAAGAAGCCGGCAAGACAGACGGAGTGAAAGTTTTCCATGCCGGTACCACCAAGCACGACGGCGGTTATTTCACGGCAGGAGGACGAGTGCTAGGGGTAACAGCACGGGCAGCGGACCTGAAAACTGCGGTCGAGCGCGCTTATGACGGTGTATCCAGGATCAAGTTTGACGGGGCGCAGTATCGTAAAGACATCGCCGCAAGGGCGGTGAAGAAATAGTTTCGGGTTTCTAGTTTCTAGTTTCCCTTTAGGTCGCGAGAGAGGAATTCATGAGCAAGGCGCTGGTTTCGATCGTGATGGGGAGTGATTCCGATCTGGATATCATGCGGGAGGCGGCGACCGCATTGGAAGGATTCGGGATCGGGTATGAAATCGATGTGACTTCGGCTCATCGTTCTCCTGAACGCACGGCGGAGTACGCGCAGAAAGCGGCGTCGCGCGGAGTTCGCGTGATCATTGCGGGTGCGGGTGGTGCGGCGCATCTGGCGGGAGTGATTGCGGCACACACCAGCCTTCCGGTCATTGGGGTGCCCATACCATCCACGGCGCTGAACGGGCTGGATTCGTTACTGGCGACGGTGCAGATGCCGGCCGGGATTCCCGTGGCTACCGTAGCTATCGGCAAGCCGGGGGCTACCAACGCGGGAATCTTGGCGGCGCAAATTTTGGCACTATCGAATGCCTCGCTGGCTAAGAAGATGAGCAGTCATAAAGAGAAACTGGCGAACAGCGTGGAGGAGAAGTCGAGGAAGTTGAAAATCACGCTGGGCACGTAATAAGAATTTCCGATTTCCAATTGCCGAGTGCCGATTGCCGATTGCCGATTGAACACCGAACGAATCGTCATACGCGGTTCGAAAATTGGAAATTGGAAATTGGCAATCGGAAATTCTTCTCACAGCTTCAAACCCTTCAAATATTCCCGCAGTGGTTCTCCCAAATCTTCACGTTTTAGGGCAAATTCCACGGTGGCTTTCAGGAAGCCTAATTTGTCTCCGGTATCGTGGCGCTTGCCTTCGTAAACGTAGGCGTACATTTTTTCTTTTTTTAACAGCAGCCGGAGCCCATCGGTGAGCTGCAGTTCTCCTCCGATGCCGACCTGAGTTTCGCACAAACAATCGAAAACAGCTGGGGTCAGAATATAGCGGCCGATCACAGCGAGATTGGAAGGGGCTTTCTCGGGACTTGGTTTCTCCACCAGATCGACGATTTCGTAGAGTTTTCCATTGAACCTTCCGTCTGCGGGCTTCACCTTTAGCACGCCGTACGAGGAAATAGCCGGGCCATCGATCATCAATGTGGCGATCACCGAGCACTGAGTTTCTTCGAAGACCTGCATCATTTGTTTCAGGCACGGAACTTTCGCGTCGATTACATCATCGGCCAGCAGTACGGCAAAGGCCTCATTACCTACCAGTTCGCGCGCGGTCAGCACAGCGTGGCCGAGGCCGAGCGCTTCCTTCTGGCGAACGTACGCGATGTGGATCATGTCAGAGATCTGGCGGACGATCTGGAGCAGATCGAACTTTTTGCGTTCTTCGAGCATTTTTTCCAGTTCGTAACTAACGTCGAAGTGATCTTCGATAGCCTGCTTGCCACGGCCGGTAATCATGATGATCTGATCGCAGCCGGCGGCGAGCGCTTCTTCCACGCCATATTGAATGATGGGTTTGTCCACCAGCGGCAGCATTTCTTTGGGTTGAGCTTTGGTTACCGGCAGGAAACGTGTGCCTAAACCAGCAGCGGGGAAAACCGCTTTACGAACTCGCATGGTCATGGAGAATTAGTTGTCCGTCCGTATCTGCTGTCTGCGGAAGACCGACCGATGATTGTAACCGCTAGGTGAGTTTCTGGTGTCTGGTTTCCAGTTTCTGGTATAGCCGCTGGAAACTAGAAATCGGAAACTCATCCCGTCTGCGCCGGCGCTTCCTGTGGAACTTCGCCTGCCAACTGTTCGAGAACGCTGCGGAGGCGACGCAGAACTTCCTGTGCCGCGCTGGCGTTCAAAGAAAATTTCAACATTCCGTCGGGGCTGAATTGAGTCCCCCGCTGTGAAGATACGAACTGCGCCAATTTTGCGGGATCAATAACGGCATTGGGGCGGAACTTGATGGTTACCACATCACGCTTGCGCTCAATCCCGGTCGCTCCCACCCGCACTGCTAGTAATTTCAGCGTCGCGTATTCTAGCAA